>NZ_JBHVYI010000041.1:0-71905 GCF_042880975.1 Streptomyces sp. NPDC058289 | reverse complement strand
TCGCGCGGGGGCGGTGGGTGTGGGGGGGCGGCGCCGTGGGCGGGTCGGTGCCCCGGGCCCCGCGCCTCAAACGCCGGCGGGGCTGGATTCGGCAGGCGCCGGTGGCTGGGTTCGGCGGGGGCTGGGCGGTGCATGCCGGTGGGGCTGGATTGGGCGGGGGCTGGGAGGTGCATGCCGGTGGGGCTGGATTGGGCAGGCGTGGGTGGCTGGGGTCGGCAGGGGCCGGTGGGGCTGGGGTCGGCAGGGGCTGGTGGGGGTGGATTCGGCGGGCGTCGGGCGTCCGATGCCGGCGGGGGCGGATGGGCCGGGGGGCGGAGCTTCGGTGGGGGTGGGTGCCCGTCGGGTTTGGTTCGGGGTGGCCGGTTCGGGGTGGTGATCGACACAGGGGGTGGGCGCAGAATCGTGGGTATGCTCGCCGCCATGCCCACGCCCCCCTCCGCCACAGCGCGGGACGAACCCGTCATACGGGATCGCGGCGACGCCTGCCCCGGCGCGCTGCGCCTGCATGCCGCCGACGACGGGTACCTGGCGCGGGTCCGGATCCCCGGGGGTCTGCTGACCGCCCGGCAGGCCTCGGTGCTGGCGCTGGCCGCCGACCGGTTCGGGAACGGGCACCTGGAACTCACCTCGCGCGGCAACGTGCAGCTGCGCGGGCTCGCCGAAGGGTGCGGCGCGGGGCTGGCGGAGCTGCTGGACGGGGCCGGACTGCTGCCCGCCCCCGGCCACGAGCGGGTACGGAACATCGTGGCGACCCCGCTGTCCGGGATCCTGGGCACCGAGCGGCCCCATGTGACCCCCTGGGTCGGGGAGTTGGACCGGCTGCTGTGCGCGAGCGCCCGCGCGACGGCCCTGTCCGGACGGTTCCTGTTCGCCATCGACGACGGGCGCGGGGACGTCGCCGCGCTCGACCCCGATGTCACCCTGCTCGGCGCACCGCGGGGCCGGGCACTGGTCCGGCTCGGCGCGGCCCCGGGCGCCGTGGAGGTGGACGCCGCCGACGCACCCCGGGCGGCGCTGCTCGCCGCCGAGTACTTCCTCGACTCCGCGGACGCCGCCGGCACCCGCGCCTGGCGGGTGTCCGAACTGCCCGCCGTACACGCCCCGGAGGCCGCGGAGCTCGCGGCACGGCTCACGGCGGCCGGCATCGCGGCGGACCTCGTTCCCGAGGTGTCCTGGCCGTACGCCCCGCCGCCCAAGCCGTGGGGCCCCGGCACCGGTGACCGCACGCCGCTGTGCGTACTGCCCCCGCTCGGCCGGCTCACCGCGGACCAGTGGCGGGTTCTGGTACGCGTCGCAGGCGACGGCCAGGGAGCCGAGGGAGCCGACGGAGGCACCGACGGCGACGGCGAGCTGCGGATCACCCCCTGGCGGAGCATCGTCCTGCCCCGCGCGAGCACCCGGCGGCCGGTCGACGGCTACGCCCAACTCGTGGCCGCGGGCCTGTCCGTCGCGCCCGACGGCCCCTGGGAGTCCGTCACCGCCTGTACCGGGCAGCCGGGTTGCGCCAAGGCGCTGTCCGACGTACGGGCCGACGCGCGGTCCGTCGTGGGCGCGGACGGCGGGGCACCGGCCGGGCCTGCCGGAGCGCCCGTGCACTGGTCCGGGTGCGAGCGCCGGTGCGGGCATCCGCGCGGCACCGCCTGGGTCGACCTCGTCGCCACCCCCGACGGGTACCGCCTCGACGGTCGTCCGGTGCCGTCCCACGAACTTGCCCAGGCCGTCGCCGACGCGCGCAGCCAACCCCGAGTGTCCGAAGACGCAGTGAAGAAATGAGCGAGTACACCGTGTTCGAGTACGAGAAGGACGGCGCCGAGATCTACCGCCAGTCCTTTGCCACGATCCGCGCCGAGGCGGACCTTTCCGGGCTGCCCGCCTCGGTCGCCCAGGTCGCGGTGCGCATGATTCACGCCTGCGGGATGACCGACCTGACCCGGGACCTGGGCTACTCGCCCGAGGTCGTCCTGCGGGCGCGGGCCGCCCTGGAGGCGGGTGCGCCGATCCTGTGCGACGTGCAGATGGTCGCCAGCGGGGTCACCCGCAAGCGGCTGCCCGCCGACAACCAGGTGATCTGCACCCTCTCCGACCCGGCCGTGCCGGAGCTCGCCGCGAAGATGGGCACGACGCGCAGCGCCGCCGCCCTCGAAGTCTGGCGTGACCGGGGCCTGTTGGAGGGTTCGGTGATCGCCGTCGGGAACGCGCCGACCGCGCTCTTCCGGCTGCTGGAGATGATCGAGGAGGGCGCCCCGCGCCCCGCCGCGGTCATCGGGGTCCCCGTCGGGTTCATCGGCGCCGCAGAGTCCAAGGACGCCCTCGCCGAACACCCCTCCGCACTCGACCACTTGATCGTCCGTGGCCGGCGCGGCGGCAGCGCCATGGCCGCGGCCGCCGTCAACGCCATCGCGAGCGTGGCCGAATGAGCACCGGACGACTCTACGGAGTGGGGCTCGGCCCCGGCGACCCCTCGCTGATGACGCTGCGCGCCGTCGAAGTGATCGCGGAGGCCGACGTGGTCGCGTACCACTCCGCCCGCCACGGCCGCTCGATCGCCCGCTCCATCGCCGCGAAGCACCTGCGCTCCGATCACATCGAGGAACCGCTGGTCTACCCGGTCACCACCGAGACCACCGACCACCCCGGCGGTTACCAGGGCGCGATGGAGGAGTTCTACGAGGTCTCCGCCGCCCGGCTCGCCGTCCACCTGGACGCCGGCCTGACCGTCGCCGTGCTCGCGGAGGGCGACCCGCTCTTCTACAGCTCGTACATGCACATGCACAAGCGGCTCTCCGACCGGTACGAGACCGAGGTGATCCCCGGGGTGACCTCGGTGAGCGCTGCCGCCGCCCGGCTCGGCACCCCGCTCGTCGAAGGTGAGGAGGTGCTGACGATCCTGCCCGGCACCCTCTCCGAGGAGGAGCTCACGGCCCGCCTCGCCGCCACCGACTCGGCGGTCGTGATGAAGCTCGGCCGCACCTTCCCCGCCATACGGCGGGCCATGGAGAACAGCGGCCGGCTCGCCGAGGCGCGCTACGTGGAGCGCGCGACGATGGAGGGCGAGCGGACGGGCCTCTTGGCGGACACCGACCCCGACTCCGTCCCCTACTTCGCCGTCGCCGTGCTGCCCAGCCGGATCGGGAACCCGGGCAGCGTGCCGTCCGGACCCGGAGAGGTCGCCGTGGTCGGCACCGGCCCGGCCGGGCCGCTGTGGCTGACCGCCGAGACGCGGCGGGTACTGGCCGACGCCGAGGTGCTGGTCGGGTACACGACGTACCTGGACCGGGTCCCGGTCAAGCCGGGCCAGATCCGGCACGGCTCCGACAACAAGGTCGAGTCGGAGCGCGCCGAGTTCGCGCTCGACCTTGCCCGGCGCGGCAAGCGGGTGGCCGTGGTCTCCGGCGGCGACCCCGGGGTCTTCGCCATGGCCACCGCCGTCCTGGAGGTCGCGGGGCAGCCCGAGTACGAGGACGTGCCCGTACGGGTCCTGCCCGGGGTGACGGCCGCCAACGCGGCGGCCGCCGCGGCCGGAGCCCCGCTCGGCCACGACTACGCCACCATCTCCCTCTCCGACCGGCTCAAGCCCTGGGAGGTCATCGCGGAGCGGCTGCGCGCGGCCGCCGCGGCCGATCTCGTACTGGCCCTGTACAATCCGGGCTCGCGCAGCCGCACTTGGCAGGTGGCGCAGGCCCGCGAACTGCTCCTGGAGCTGCGCGCACCGCAGACCCCGGTGGTCGTTGCGCGCGACGTGGGCGGGCCGGAGCAGTCGGTCCGGATCGTCACGCTGGCCGAACTGGAGCCGTCCGAGGTGGACATGCGGACGATCCTGTTGATCGGCTCCTCGCAGACCCAGGTCACGCAGCGCCCCGACGGGTCGAGGGTGACCTGGACCCCGCGCCGCTACGGGTGATCCGGGGGCAGTTGCTCTCCACCCGGCCCCGCTGAGCCCCGGCCCCGCTGAGCCCCGGCTCGGCGGGGCCGAGTGCCGTCCACGAGCCGCGAGGACTTCGTCGACGTCCAGTAACCCGACGGCCCTGCCGGGCAGATGCCCGGCAGGGCGGGGTGGGGGCCGGTTGCTGGGGGTTCCGGCTGCTAGCCGGGGGTGACCGCGAAGCGCACGGACCGGACCAGGAGGTCGTCGCGCGCCGGATTGCCGTGCGCGCGCAGCTTCCACTCGGGGCCCTGGCAGTTGGCTCCGGTGTAGACGACCACGGCGGAGTCCGTGTCGTTGTGCGGTCCGTAGCCGGGCTGCACCTCGTCGTCGCCGACGGCGTAGAGGTTGACGCACTTGCCGCTGTGCGGGTCGTGCAGGGTGACGTGCTGCTCCTGCCCGTATCCGTCGACGTACTTGTAGTGGAAATAGCCTTCGGCGGCGAGGGCCGAGCCGGGCAGCGACAGAACCAGGGCGAAGGCCGCCATGGCAGCGGCGGCGGTGGTGCGGAGCTTCATGAGGGAGTGGATCCCTTTCCGTGGAGGCGGGTCGGGTAGTGCGGGCACGACCCTAGGAGGGCTCCGAACGGCGAATCGATCCTCCGCGATCCATCGGCGTGGCGGGCTGCCGGTCCGCCACGGCCCCCTTACCCCTTAGCCCTCAGCCGGACAGCCAGGTCCGCACCTCGTCCACGGAGCCGGTCTGCGGGACGCCCCCCGGCACCGGCGGGCGGCGGACGACGAGGACCGGGATGCCGGCCTCGCGGGCGGCGGTGAGCTTGGGGGCGGTGGCCGAGCCGCCGCTGTCCTTGGTGACCAGGAGGTCGATGCGGTGGCGGGCCAGGAGCTCGCGCTCGTCGGCGAGGGTGAACGGGCCGCGGGCGAGCAGGACTTCGAGGCGCGGCGGCGCGGGCGCGGCCGGCGGATCCACCGAACGCACCAGGAACCAGGGCTCCGTGAGGTGCGCGAAGCTGTGCAAGCCCATCCGGCCGGTGGTCAGGAAGGCGCGGGTGCCGAGGCCCGGGAGTAGGGCGGCCGCCTCGGTGAGGGAGTCCGCGAAGTGCCAGTCGTCCCCGGGGCCCGGGGTCCAGCCCGGGCGGCGCAGCGCGAGCAGCGGCACGCCCGAAAGGGCGGCCGCCGAGGCTGCGTTGAAGCTCATCCGCTCCGCGAAGGGGTGCGTGGCGTCGACCAGGTGCGTGACCCCGTGGGCGCCGATCCAGGCCGCCAGCCCGTCCGGACCGCCGAAGCCGCCGATCCGGGTCTCGCCGGGCGGGAGCACCGGGGCGGCGACCCGGCCGGCCAGTGAGGTGGTCACCCGGAGGGAGCCCGGGGCGGTGGCGAGCGCCTCCGCGAGGCGGCGGGCCTCCGTGGTGCCGCCGAGGATCAGGACGTGCGGACCGGGGCCGGATGGATCAGCAGACATGCCGGTCGCGCTCGGCGGAGTACAGGTGGCTGTCGCGGAACTGCTCGGCGCCCAGGGTGCGGCCCACCAGGATGACGGCCGTGCGGACCAGCCCGGCCTCCTTCACCTGGGCGGCGATGTCGGCCAGCGTCCCGCGCAGGATCAGTTCGTCGGGGCGGCTGGCCATCGCGACCACCGCCGCCGGGCACTCGGGCCCGTAGTGCGGCAGGAGTTCGTCCACGACCCGGTCCACGTAGCGGGTGGCCAGGTGCAGCACCAGCAGGGCCCCGCTGCGGCCCAGCGTGGCGAGGTCCTCGCCGGGAGGCATCGGCGTGGCCTGCTGGGAGATCCGGGTCAGGATCACGGTCTGGCCGACGGTGGGGACGGTCAGCTCCCGCTTCAGCGCGGCGGCCGCCGCGGCGAAGGCGGGGACGCCGGGGACGACCTCGTACGGGATGCCGGCCGCGTCGAGCCGCCGCATTTGCTCCGCGACGGCGCTGAAGACGGACGGGTCGCCGGAGTGGAGCCGGGCCACGTCCTGGCCCGCCGCGTGCGCGCGTACGCACTCGGCGATGATCTCGTCCAGGTTCAGCTGCGCGGTGTCGATGAGACGGGCGTCCGGCGGGCATTCGGCGAGCAGCTCGCGCGGGACCAGGCTGCCCGCGTACAGGCAGACGGGGGCGGCGGCCAGCGTCCGGGCGCCGCGCACCGTGATCAGGTCGGCGGCCCCGGGGCCCGCACCGATGAAGTACACGGTCATATCGTCTGATCCACCATTTCGGGGTTGGGCTGGGACTGCGGGTGGGGCGGGTAGGGCTTGGTGACCGTCCACTGGGTCACGGGCATCGCCTGGCGCCAGCCCGTGAAGCCGCCGACCGGTACGGCATGCGCGACGGCCAGCTTGACCAGTTCGCCGCCGTGGCGGCGGTAGCGGTCGGCGAGGACCGCCTCCGATTCCAGGGTGACGGTGTTGACCACGAGCCGGCCGCCGGGGGCCAGCGCCTCCCAGGCCGCGTCGAGCAGGCCCGGCGCGGTCAGGCCGCCGCCGATGAACACCGCGTCGGGGGCGGGCAGTCCGGCGAGCGCGTCGGGTGCGGAGCCGGTGACCACGCGCAGGCCGGGTACGCCGAGCGCGGCCGCGTTACGGGTGATCCGCGCGGCCCGCTCCGTCACCCGCTCCACGGTCACCGCCCGGCAGGACGGGTGCGTGCGCATCCACTCGATGCCGATGGAGCCGGAGCCGCCGCCGATGTCCCACAGGAGTTCGCCGGGGGCGGGGGCGAGGGCGCACAGGGTGGCGGCGCGGACGTGGCGCTTGGTGAGCTGGCCGTCGTGCTCGTAGGCGGTGTCGGGCAGGCCGGGGGTCGAGCCGAGCCGGGGGGCCTCGGCGCGGGGGTCGCGGCGGCAGTCGACGGCGACGACGTTGAGGGGGTCGCCGGGCGGGTGTTCCCAGCTCTGGGCGAGGCCCTCGTACGTGTCCTCGTGCTCGGAGCCGAGCTGTTCCAGGACGCGCATCCGGCTGGGGCCGAAGCCCCGCTCTCGAAGCAGAGCAGCGATCTCGTTCGGGGTCACTGCTCCGGCGCTCAGCACGAGCACCCGGCGGCCCTCGTACAGCGCGGCCGCGAGCCGGGCCACCGGACGGCCGACCACCGTGACGACCTCGGTGTCCTCCACGGGCCAGCCGAGGCGGGCGCAGGCGTAGGACACGGAGGAGGGGTGCGGCAGCACGTGCAGGGTGTCCGGTCCGAGCTCCTCGGACAGGGCGCGGCCGATCCCGTAGAACATCGGGTCGCCGCTGGCCAGCACCGCGATGCGGCGGCCCGCGTGCTCGGCCATCAGCTTCGGCACGGCCGGGCGCAGCGGGCTGGGCCACGCCACCCGGGCGCCGCCGCACTCCCCGGACGGGAGCAGGTCCAGCTGCCGGGGCCCGCCGATCAGCACCTCGGCCCCGGCCAGCGCGGCCCGGGCGGGGGCGGTGAGTCCGTCCCAGCCGTCGGCGCCGAGGCCGACGACCGACACGGGTGTGGGGGGCGGTGCGGAGCTCACTGGGTGGACCTCGGGGTACGGGAAGCGGGTGGACCCGCAGCCTACTGGGCCCGCCCTGCACCCCTGGCGGGCGGGCCCCGGGCTTGCGGGGGCCCCGGCCCGGTCGGGCCCGGCTCTGGTCCCGGCCTCGCCCTGGCACCGGGGCGGGGCATGCGGCTGCGGCTCCGGCCGGTGTCGGTTCCGGTGCCGCACGGGGTCGGCCGGGCGGCGCCGTTGCCGGGAGCCGGTCGGCCGGACCCGGTACCTCAAGCGCCGGCGGGGCCGGAGTTGGCCCGGCGCCGGCCGTGCCCGTGCGGGCCTGCCCTGCGGGGCGGAGTTCCCCTACCCGCCCTTCGCCCGTTCCCCGGGGCCCTGCCCCGGACCTGTTGCCGCGTGCGGCGCCGTGGCACGGGGGCCGGCCCCCGGACCCCCGCTCCTCAAACGCCGGAGGGGCTGGATTTGGGCTGACGTCGGATTGCACCGGCGCACAGCGCACTGCCCGCAGACGCGCGCGTGCGAGCCCAGCCTC
The DNA here is from genome assembly GCF_042880975.1 of Streptomyces sp. NPDC058289. NCBI lineage: Bacteria > Bacillati > Actinomycetota > Actinomycetes > Kitasatosporales > Streptomycetaceae > Streptomyces > Streptomyces sp. NPDC058289. Next base: position 64,028 of record NZ_JBHVYI010000041.1, on the reverse strand, counting down.
GCCGGCGTTTGAGGACCGGGGTGCGGGCGGAGCCGGGGGACGCACTCAGGCGCGGGTCCGGGTAGTGCCCGGGGAACGGGGGAAGGGTGGGTAGGGGAACTCCGGCCCGCGCAGCGGTGTGTGCAGGCCGCCCCCCCGGGGTCGTGTTTCGGGCGGGGGCCGGGAGTAGGGTGCGGGGGCCGGTGGGCCGTGGGGCCGCCGGGAGGGGGAGGAGCTGCCATGGTGGGTTGGAAGGCTGCCCGGATGCCCGATCAGAGCGGGCGGACGGCCATCGTCACCGGAGGCAACAGCGGGATCGGCTACGCCACCGCCAGGGAACTCGCGCGCCGCGGCGCCTCGGTGGTGCTGGCCTGCCGGAGTGCGGCCCGGGGGCGGGCCGCCGAGGTGGCCCTGCGGGGTGAAATACCCGGTGCCGAGGTCGAGTTCATGGCTTTGGACCTCGCCGATCTGGCCTCCGTACGGGAGTTCGCGGATGCGTACGGGCGGCGCAGGCAGGGGACGCTCGACCTCCTCGTCAACAACGCCGGTGTCATGGCGTTGCCGTACGGCCGCACCGCCGACGGCTTCGAGACGCAGTTCGGGGTCAACCACCTCGGGCACTTCGCCCTCACCGGACTGCTCCTGCCCCACCTCCTCGCCGCCCCGCCCGGAGCCCGGATCGTCAACCTCTCCAGCGGCTTCCACGCCCTCGGGGACGTGGACCACGAGGACCTCAACAGTGAGCGGAACTACCGGCGTTGGATCACCTACGGCCGCTCCAAGACCGCGAACCTGCTCTTCACCCACGAGCTCGCCCGGCGCCTCGCGACCGCCGGATCCGGGATCGTCGCGGCCGCCGCCCACCCCGGCTATTCCTCTACCAACCTGCACGTCGCGGCGGCCCCGCAGGCGGGCACCACCCTCACCTCGCGGCTCGCGGTCGCCGCCAACGGCCTCGGCGTCGTCATCGGCAACGGCGTCATCGCCCAGTCCGCGGCCTCCGGCGCACTGCCCACGCTGTACGCGGCCACCGCCCCCGGGGTCCGGCCGGACGAGTTCATCGGGCCGCGGTTCAGCATTCGCGGCGCACCGCACCGCTCCTGGCGGGCGAAATGGACCCTGGACGACAAGTCCGGCGAACGGCTCTGGGCCGCCTCCGAAAAGCTCACCGGAGTCTCGTACACGTCTCTATCGCGCTGAATCCCCGGGGGCTAACTTGCTACTCGCCAGTCACTTCAGGCTGTCGGGCCGCATCCCGCCGCATCCCCTGGGAGAGCCATGCGCAGATCCGTCCTGCCCGTTCCCCTGCCCGTTCCCCTGCTGTTCTCGATGCTCGTCGCCACCGTCGCGGGGCTCGTCGCGGCCCTGCTCACCGCCCCGACGGCGCGGGCCGCGGACTCCGCGGAGGCCGCCGCCCGCGCGCAGCAGCGTACGCCGGTCGTTCTCGTCCACGGCTTCGGGGACACCGCGGCCTCCCTCGACGGGCTGGAGGACCATCTGCGCGCCCAGGGGTGGCTCTCCAGTGACCTCGCCGAATTCGGCTACGACTGGGCCGCCACCAACGACTCCAACGCCGCCCGCTTCGGCGCCTTCCTCACCGAACGGTTCGGCAGCCGCCCCGTCGACGTGGTCGCCCACAGCATGGGGTCGCTGCTGACGCGCAAGTACCTCAAGGACGGCGGGAGTTCCCGGGTCCGCGCCTGGGTCTCGCTCGGCGGGCCCAATCACGGGGCGGGGGACGCCGCGCCCTGCGGACCCTTCGCCACCTTCTGCGACATCCACGCGGCCTCGCTCGCGGACATGACCCCCGGCAGCCCCTTCCTGAACTCCCTCAACGCCGGCGACGAAACCCCGGGCGCCACCCGGTACACCACCATCAGCTCCACCTGCGACCAGCAGATCCCGCCCGGCGACAGCCGCGCCCCGCGCTCCACCGAGCTGGCGGGAGCCGTCAACCACGTCCTGCCGGTGGGCGACAGCGGCTGCCCCTCGCACTACGGGCTGCTCGGCAACGACTGGGTGCGCCGGCAGATCGTCGCCGAGTTCTCCAAGGACCCGGTGAGTGAAGTGGAGCTGAAGACGGGCCCGTTCCGGATCACCGTCGATTCGGCCCGGTTCGCTTCCGGCGGCGAGAGCGGGCCCGAGCTCTACGACGGCCTGACCCTGACCACCGACGGGACCGCCCGCTCCCTCTGGCACCGGGACCGCTCCGGCGCCACCGCCTTCCCGGATTACGATCCCTGGTTCGGGCTCGACGACAACACCCGGAGCCAGGTCTTCAGCGGCCGGGCCACCGTCACCGCCTACCTCACCGACGCCGACTACAGCGCCGGGAACAACGACGACGTGATGGCCGCCGGCCGCGTCCACTGGGACCCGGCGCTCGGCTTCGGCCGGTTCACCGCCAGGATGTCCGGTGTGGACGGCGGCGAAGCCTCCGTCACCTACACCGTCACCCCGGTGCAGGGCGTCCCCGCCTGCCGGGTGCGCGTGGACCAGGCGGAGCTGACCTACTTCGACGACGGCACGACCCGCCCCGCGCTCTACGGGGACATCGCGGTCCGGACCGGCGACGGTGCGCGCACCGCCGTGTGGTCGCGCTCCGGCTCCGACCCGTCGACCTTCCCCAACCAGGGCAACCGCACCGACCCGGACCCGTACTTCTACCAGCGCGTCGGCTCGGGGACCACGTACGGCCCCGGCCCGTTCGAGATCGGCGTCTTCCTCTGGGACTACGACGCCTCCTCGGCCGATGACCTGGTCGCCCGGGGCACGGTGGCCTGGGATCCGTACACCGACCGGCCGGGCACCCGTACGAGCGAGTTCCGAGGGGACGACGGAGGGTACGTGAAGGTCACCTGGACCGCCCTCTGCCCCTGACCCGGCAGAGGTCCGGACCGAGGTCCCGGCAGAGGTCCGGGCAGAGGTCCGGGCAGAGGTCCCGACGGAGGTGCCGGCGGGGGCGCGCCCCGGTATGAGCCCGTCCGCCCCCGTCGAGCCTCCGGGCGCCCCGTCCGGGCCCTGACCAGGGCGCCCCGTCCGCAGTCACACTCGGCGGCATGGACGACGACGCAACGGACAACCACCTACGTACCACCGGCCCGCAGGCCGGACCGCACGCCGAAGACCGCGCCGAGGATCATGCCGGGGACCGCGCCGAGGACCATGCCGTGGTCCTCGGCGCGGGCATGGCCGGACTGCTGGCCGCGCGGGTGCTCGCGATGCGGTTCTCCCGGGTCACCGTGCTCGAACGGGACGAACTCTCGCAGGGCGAGCCGGTGTTCAGGCCGGGAATACCCCAGTCCCGGCACACGCACGTCCTGTGGGCGCGGGGCGTGGACCTGATCGAGCGGATGCTGCCGGGCACCACGGCCAAGCTGCTGGCCGCGGGGGCGGCCCTGCTCGAATCACCGCGCGACTTCCTCTGGCTGAGCCCGGCCGACTGGTTCGGACCGGTGCCGGGGGCCAGGGTCCTGCTCGCGAGCCGGGAGTTGCTCGACCGGACGGTGCGCGGGGAGGTCCTGCGCAACCCCCGTGTGCGGATCCGGGGCGGTGCGACGGTCGCCGGACTCGTGGCCGGGCCGGACGGCCGCACGGTCACCGGTGTGCGATTGCGCGACGGCGAGCAGCTGGCCGCACGACTCGTCGTCGATGCGACCGGCCGCACCTCGAAGGCTCCCGCCTGGCTCACGGACATCGGCCACCCGGCGCCGGCGGTCACCCGCTACGACTCCCATCTCGGGTACTCCAGCCGCTACTTCGAGATGCCCGACGATCCGGCCCGGAGCTGGCAGGGCGTGTACGTCCAGGGCCGGCCGGACCTTCCGCGCGGCGGCGTGCTGATGCCGCTGGACGGGAACCGCTGGCTGGTGACCCTCGTCGGCAACGGCGAACACGCCCCGCCCGTGCGGGAGGAGGAGTTCCTCCCGTTCGCGCGGAGCCTGCGCAGTCCGGCCCTGTACGACGCCATCCGGGACGCGATCCCGCTGTCCGCGCCCACCGCCTTCCGGAACACGGCGAACGAATGGCGCCACTACGAACGCCTGGAGCGCTGGCCGGCCGGCTTCGTGGTCCTCGGTGATGCCGCCTGCCGCTTCAACCCCGTGTACGGGCACGGGATGACGGTCGCCGCGCTCGCCGCGGAGGCGCTGGCCAAGGAGATCCGCACGCTGAACCCGGAGCAGATCGCCGCGGCCTCCCGCCGGATCCAGCGCCGGACCATCGCAGTGGTGGCCGTGCCCTGGCAGATCGCCACCAGCGAGGACATGCGGTACGCGGTCACGGAAGGCCCCCCGCCGGACCGGGCCACGCGGATCCTGCAGCGCTACATGTCCCGGGTGATGGCGGGCGCCAACACCGACCCGGCGATCGCCTCCCGCTTCTTCGGGGTGCTGTCGCTGACCCGCCCGCCGGGCACCCTCCTGGACCCCGTCACGATGGTCCGGGTCCTGTCCAAGCCGCGGCTCCCGGACACCCCGGAAACCACCGCCTACCCGCCGCACCACGGTCCGCCCGCAGAGCGGGGGGCGCGCCGCAACGCCTAGGCGGCGTCCGGCCTGATCGGCAAGACACCCCCTAGGATCATCGCGTGATCGCCGAGATGCAGTGCGTGGTGCTGGACTGTCCCGACCCGGCGGCGCTGGCCGCGTTCTACCGGTGCGTGACCGGCGGCGAGGTCAACCGCCCGGACCGGCGCTGGGCCACCGACGCGACCTGGGCGACCCTGCACCTCCCGGCCGGTCCGGTCCTCGCCTTCCAGTACGCCGAGGACCACCGGCCGCCCCGCTGGCCGGACCCGGCCCGGCCCCAGCAGCTCCACCTGGACTTCGCCGTCGCGGACCTGGACCTGGCCCACGCCGAGGTCCTGGCCTGCGGCGCCACCCTGCTGGACGGCGACCGGGCGGGCGAGGGCTGGCGGGTCTACGCCGATCCGGCCGGGCACCCGTTCTGTCTGGTGCGCCACTGACCGGCGGTCTCCGCCAACCCCCCGTTCAACTTCGGCAGGTCACTTCGACGGGGTGAGCTGAACCGTCGTCAGGGCCCCGCCCGCGGCCTCCTTCACCACCGTGAGCCGGGTCCCGGTGTCCGGAACCTTGACTCCGAGCTGCGGCAGCTCCGCGTTCCAGTACGTCCCGTGGCGGTCGTCGAAGACCGGTACGCCGCTCCGGGCCGGGATCGCGGTCGGGGTGCCCGCCTTGTGCAGGACGATCCGGTCGCTCCTCCCGAGGGAGAAGGGCGCGTCGAAGGTCTGCGCACGTGCGTTGAGCAGCGTGCCGTCCGCGTGGGTCAGCGGCGCCGGACGGGAGTCGACGGGCAGCAGCATGCCGCCGCCAGGGTGCGCCTTGGTGGTGTTGTCGCTGTACGCCGTGTCCCAGAGCCAGATCAGCACGCCCTGCTGGTACGGGTAGAACTCCACCTTGTCGCCCGTGAAGCCGAAGTTGTAGGGCCCCGTCCGCAGCAGGCTGCCGTAGCCGGTGTAGCGGCGGTTCTCCACGAAGTACGCCCGGGGGTGCTGCTCGCTGCCCGTACGGCCCTCCGTACGGGACCACTTGACCGCCATCCAGCCGTTGGCGCCCTGCTCCGCCCCGTCGCGCAGCAGGACCCGGCCGTCGTCGCCCGCCGTGACGCGGATGTCGTCGAAGGTGACGCCCTTGCCGTGGGTGTTGCTGTCGGAGGTGACGCGCAGCCGCAACTGGACCGACTTGCCGCCGAATTGCGTCAGCGGGACCGAGAGCTGCGTCCAGCCGGCCGAGGTGCCGGAGATGCCCTTCGCCCCGATCGGCGTGGCGTCCACCGTGCCCGGCAGCGCCGTCCAGCCGGCTCCGCCGTCCGTGGAGGCCTCCACCGTCAGGTAGTCGAAGTCCTGCTCGATGTCGTACCAGACGCGGGCGTCCAGGCGTGCGGGTGTCCCGGCCGTGACCCCCGTGAGGTCGACGGTGCGCGACAGGGTGTTGTCCATGAAGTCACCCGTACCGCTCCACCACTGGCTGGCGCCCTCGTACGGGTCGACCAGCTCGGTCGTGGTCGAAGACGGCGGCAGGTGCACCAGCAGGGCCTGCGGGTCCTCGGTGTTGTAGCCGGACACCCCGAGCGTGGCCCGTGTCGTGCGGCCCGCGTCGGCCTCCGTGTATTGGAGCCAGCCCAACTGCAGCTTGCTCCACGGGTCGAGGTCGCCCGGGAACTCGCCCGTGGAGTTGCGGCCCTTGCCCAGGTAGGACGCCGAGGACATCAGCGACCAGAAGTTGACGCTGTTGTCCCCGTCCGAGCTGTACAGGTCCGGCAGGCCCAGGTCGTGCCCGAACTCGTGCGCGAAGAGGCCCGCGCCGCTGTTCTCCCCGCCGGTCAGGTAGTCCCCGGCCCAGATGCCGGTGTCGCCGACCGGGGTGCCGCCCGCCTTGTTGCCCTCCGGGCCCGCGCTGCCGGCCTGGTTCCAGTAGGCGAACCAGCGGTGCGCCTACACGGCGTCCTTGCCCTGCGTGCCGCCGCCCCAGGTGCCGTCCTTGCCCGCGTGGACGACGACGAGGTGGTCGAGGTAGCCGTCCGGCTCGTCGAAGTTCCCGTCGTGGTCGGCGTCGTAGCGGTCCCACACGTCGTACTCGGCGAGCTGGGCCTTGATCTGTTCGGTCGTACGGCCCTTCGCGCGCTCGGACTTGTACCAGGAGTCCGTGGCGTCCCGGATCATGTCCCAGTTGGTCCGGCACTGACCGGACTCGGAGCAGTTGTCGGTGCCGTAACGGGCTTCGTTCCAGGGGAGCTTGACCCAGTCGGTCACCGTGCCGTCCATGTCGTACCGGCCGGAGGACTGGAGCCGGTAGTAGGCGCGCAGGGACGCCGACTGCGGGTCGGTGGAGAAGAACTGCTTCTCGTAGAAGGACCGGTCGAAGTCCTTGCGCCACAGGGTGTGGTTGTCGTCCGCGGCCGGCTTGCCGATCGTGTTGTGCGCCGGGCCCGGGGTGCCGCCGAAGCGCGGCTTGCCCTCGAACTCCGTGGTGGTGTCCACCTGGTCGCCGAACTCGGCGAGGATCACGAAGACCTTGTCCTTGCGCTCCTGGGCCAGTTCGACGTACCGCTTGCCGATCTTGGCCTGGCGCGGGAGCCTGCCGTCGGCCCCGGCCCGCAGGCCGCCGGGTCGGCCTGCGGCCACCTCTTCGAGGGCCTGGCGGCGCAGGGCTTGCCGCTGGAGCTCCAGGGGGGCGGGCGGCGGGGCGGCCCGATCGGTCTGCTGCTGCCCGGCGGGCGTCGGCGCCGGGGTCGGGGGTGCGGTGGCGGCGAGCGCGGGGGCGGCGAGGAGGGCGAGTGATATCGCCGCTCCCACCGCAGCGAGTCTGCGCAACGTAGCTGACCTTTCTGGAAGTTCCGGTCGGTCGGGTTGGCCGGAGCGGGAGTAATATTTCACATGTGACAGGTGATTGATAGGTGTGGGACAGGGGGACGGCGGGTACGGCGGGTACGGCCGGGGGGCGTGCCCGACCGCGCCAGGACGTGCGCCCCGGCCCCTCCGAACTCGACGTTCCGAGGGCCCCGTTCGTCGCGCGGCGCTATCGTGCCGAGCGGGGACGACGGTGCGAGGGGGCGGAACCGCGATGCGATTTCTGTTTGTGCACGGCACGGGGGTGCGGCGCGAGCGGCACGACACGCTCTTCGCCCTGGTCCGGGACCGGCTGACCGCCCGGTTCCCCGGGGCGACCGTCGACTCCTGCTTCTGGGGGGAGCGGTACGGGGCCACCCTCAGCGCCCACGGGCGGTCGGTGCCCGGACTGGGCGCCCCCGGTGCGGTCCCCGGGCCGGACGAGGAGGAGATCGCCGAGTGGGGGCTGCTGGTCGCCGACCCGCTCTGCGAGCTGCGCGTCCTGGCGGAAGCCGGCTGGGACACCGCAGCCGGCGGCGACCCCCATGACGATCCCGACGGGGACGAGTTCGCCATGCCCGGCGTGCAGTCCGCGGGCGACCGCGTGCTGGAGCTGCTCGCCGGAGTCCGCGGGGTCCCCGACGGCGGCGAACAGGCCGCCCTGCTGCTCGGCACCGGCCTCGCCGCCGGATTCCCCGCCGCCCTGGAGAGCGTCTCCCGCTCCGCCGAGGCCGCCCGCGCCGGGGAGCGGGCCGTCGGCGAGACACAGGCCCTGGAGCTGGCCAAGGCCCTGGCCCGCGCGGTGACCGCCGCCGCACTCGCCTCGGCCGGAGCCGAGGCCGACTGCACCGGAGCCGAACGCGACCGCCTCGTCGAGCTGATCACCGCGCGTCTCGGTGGCGACGCCCGGTTCCCCGGCGCCCGCGCCGCCGCCGTCCTCGGCCGGCTCGCGATGCGCGTCACCACCCAGCCGCTGCTCAACGCCTGGCGCGGCTCCCTCACCGTCGGGGCCACCCCCGCCCTCGGCGACATCCTGCGCTACCAGGCCCGGGGCGCCGACCTCCGTGCCTTCCTGCACGAGCGGATCACCGCCGAGCCCGGTCCGACCGTGCTCATCGGCCACAGCCTCGGCGGCATCGCCCTGGTGGACCTCCTCGCCCTCGCCGCCGCCCGCGGCGAGCCGGTGCCCGGGGTCGAACTGCTCGTCACCGTCGGCTCGCAGGCCCCCTTCCTCTACGAACTCGGCGCCCTGGCCGGGGTCGTACCGGGCACCAAGCTCCCGTACGCCTTCCCGCGCTGGCTCAACGTCTACGACCGCCAGGACGTGCTCTCGTACCTCGCCGAGCCCGTCTTCCCCGGCGACCCGCGCGTCAGCGACCAGGAGATCGGCAGCCGCCAACCCTTCCCGGCCTGCCACAGCGCCTACTGGAAACAGGACTCCCTCTACGCACGCATCGAACAGGCGGTGGCCGAAGCGGAGATCGGGTGAACCCCCTGGACCTCCTGCCCTCCGAGCTGGGGCCGCGCACCTTCGCGCTCGTCGCCGGGGTCGAGAAGTACGAGATCAGCCGCCACTGGAACCTGCGCGGCCCGGCCCGCGACGCCCTGCGGTTCGCCCGCTGGCTCACCGGACCGGGAGGGGTGCCGCCGGGCCACGTACGGCTGCTGCTGTCCCCGCTCGACGATCCGGACTCCCTCGACTGGTCGGCCTCGGCCGGTCTGGAAGCCCTGCGCGACACGCACCGCCCGGCGACCGAGGCGAACACGAAATCGGTGCTGTTCAACGAACTCCCCGCGTGCGACGGCGATGTGCTGGTCATCTTCTGGGCCGGACACGGCTACACCGAACCGCTCCGCGGCGACCTGATGCTGCCCTCCGCGGACGCCCGGACCGGCCAGATCCTCCACCTCAACCTCGACTCCGCGCTGCGCTGGTGGCGCACCAGCCTCGTCAAGCGCGAGGTCTTCCGCTACCAGGCCGCCCTGGTGGACGCCTGCCGGGTCGACGCACCCCGCGAGGCCCGGTGGAACTTCGGGGCCAACGACTACGGCGGCGGCGCCACCGTCCCGGGGCGGCGCCAGTTCCGGCTGTACGCCTCCCGCGAGGGCGAGGCAGCGAAGAACGACGCCGAACGCGGCGCCGGCCGCTTCACCGAGGAACTCCTCGCCGAACTCGGCGAACGCCCGGTGCACGAGGCCGTCTCCGGCCTCGCCGACACCGCCCGCTCCATCCACCGGACCTTCCTGGGCCTGCGCGCACGCGGCGAGGGCTGGCAGCTCCCGCAGTTCGTCGTGGACCGCAACTGGGACGCCTCCTCCTTCCTCGACGACGACGTCCCCGGGATGGCGCCGCCGGGCGCGGGCCGCCTCGACCAGAGCGCCTGGGACGGGCTCGGCGAACTCTTCGAGGACCGCGACCTGCCGCGCTGCGCCTACGAGGCGTACCTGTGGGCGTTCAAGGCCGCCGGCTGCGCGGCCCCCGCCCGGGGCGGGCTGCCCGGCGACAGCCTGCTGGAGGTGGTCCAGGACCTGGACGAACGCCACGGCGGGCCGGGCGGGGTGCCGCTCGCGGTGCCCTTCGTACGGTTCCTCGGCGAGCAGGGCGCGGCGGGCGACGAGCAGTGGGCGGCCCGGGTGCGCGACTGGGTGCGCGCCACCCGCGAACGCCTCGGCCTGCCCGCGCTGCCGCCCCCGCCCCCGCCCGCGCGCAAGACGGCCCTGCACGTACGGCTGGAGACGCCGCCGGGCGGGGAGGACGGCTTCCTCGCCCGGATGTGGCTGCGCCGGGAGGCGACCGAGCACATCTGGGAATCGGAGGGCGAGCCGGTCCGGCTGGACGCGGTACGGGACGCACTCGTACGGCACCTCGGGGCGGTGGCGAAGGCGTGGGGCGCCGACGCGGAGGCCGGACGGCTGTCCGCTGCGGTGGAGCGGATCGAGTTCCACGTGCCGTACGAGCTCCTGGACCTCGACTTCGACCAGTGGCAGGTCCCGCGCGGCCCGGGCGGGCGGACCCGGCCCCTGGGGGTGATCTACCAGGTGGTGGTGCGCTGCCCGCAGGAACGCGAGGACACCGGCGCCGAATGGCGCGGCAAATGGCGCTGGCTGTGGGCCCAGGGAGGTCGGCACCCGGACGCGGTCAGGGTGGTGGCCGACGCGGACGCGGACGACGGGCTCGGCATGGAACTGGGCGCGGGAGCGGCGCCCGCGTGCGTACTGGCCCACACCCGGGCCGGGGCGCGGACCTCGGCGGTGGTGGAGGCCGTGCTCGAGGGCGGTGTCCCGGTGGCCCTCTGGCGCCGCGGCGCCTCACCGGCGGGCGCGGGCCGGGCCGGGGGACCGGGGGCGGCGCAGGCGGCTCCGGACGGCTTGGCGTACGGCGGGGCGGGGCGGGCGGGAGGTGGCGGGGGTGTGGGCGGTATCGGGGGCGCGGGGGGTGCCGGCGGCACCGGGGATGTCGGTCCGGACGGGTCCCCGGGCGACCTGCTCGCCCTGCTGGCGCCGGCCGGAGAGGACGGGCGGCCGCCCGACCCCGGCGCGCTCGACGTGCTCGCGCTGCCCGCCCGCGTGCGCGCGGTGCGCCGGGCGGCGGCCGTCGCGGGCGCGGGCGCCCCTGCCGGCGATCGCCGACAGCCGCCGGGGGGAGACCGGTTGGTCCTCCTGTGGGACGATCCCGACGACACCCTCATCCTCCGGTCCCTGGCTTGAACCCGATGCCGATACCGACGCCGCTGCCCACGCCGACTCCGATCCCGCACCCGGACCCGGGGCGGGTCCCGGACCCGACCCCGAATTCGACCCCGACTCCGAATCCGGCACCGACCCCGATGACCGCTCGCGGCTACGGCCCGCGACACCGACGATGGAGGCAGAGGCTGTGGTGAAGGACTGGTGGCTGTACCAAGGGACCGGCGAGGCCGCCGAGCGCCGGGCCAGGCTGGAGGCCGGACCGCCACCGCCCTGGCGGGACTTCGAGGGCATCCCCGACCCGGGGTACACGCCCCCCGGCTGCGAGGGGCCGGCCTGGGAGCGCACCTGGCGGCGCGGCGAGGGCTACGTGCCCGACGAGTTGGAGAAGGACGTGGTCAACACGGCCCTGCACCTGCGGCGGCCGCTCCTGATCACCGGCAAACCGGGAGTCGGCAAGTCCACGCTCGCCTCCAGCATCGCCGCCGACCTCGGCCTGGGCCCCGTACTGCACTGGCCGGTCACCAGCCGGACCGTCCTGCGCGACGGCCTCTACCTGTACGACGCCATCGGCCGGCTCCAGGAGGCGGGGCTGGAGCAGCTGCGCGCGCCCGGCGCCGAGCCGCCCGCGGCCCGCGCCGCCGAGGCCTCCGCCTCCACCGTCTCGTCCGAGGGCGGTCCCTCCATCGCCCGCTACCTGCGCCTCGGCCCCCTCGGCACGGCCCTGTTGCCCCAGGACCGGCCCCGCGTGCTGCTCGTGGACGAGATCGACAAGAGCGACATCGACCTCCCCGGGGACCTCCTCACCGTCTTCGAGGACGGAGGCTTCGTCATCCCCGAGCTCGCCCGGCTCGTCAAGGAGGCCCCCACCGTCGCCATCGGCACCGACGACGACACGGAGGAGGCCGTCCGGATCTCCCAAGGCCGTGTCCAGTGCCGGTACTTCCCCATCGTCGTCCTCACCAGCAACGGCGAACGCGACTTCCCGCCCGCCTTCCTGCGCCGCTGCGTCCGTCTCCACCTGGACCCGCCGGACCCCGACAAGCTCGCCCGCATCGTGCGCGGCCGGCTCGGCGTCGACATCGAGAACAGCGACGAGTACCGCGATCTGGTCCAGAGCTTCCTGGAGCGCGCCGAGGACGGCGACCTCGCCACCGACCAGCTCCTCAACGCCATCCAACTGCGCCTGGCCGGTGCCTGGTCCGCCCCCGGCGACCGCGAGCGCTTCCTCGACACCGTCATGCACCACCTCACCGGGCCCTCCGCGTGATCGAGAGGCTCCTCGCCGCCCTGGCCGAAGGCGCCGAGGACAGCGGCCCGCGCCCCGGGGTCGGGGCGGAGGAGATCGCCGACATCCTGTGGCTCGCGACCCGGGTGGACGCGGCCGCCCGCGGCGAGCCTCCTGTGCCGACCCCGGCAGTCGGACCCGAACCCGGCGACGACGGGATGGAGTTACCCGTCACCGTACGCGGCGGCGGCGCCGGCGAACCGGGCGTCCAGTACTTCCCCGCGGCCGGTCCCGCTCCCGCCCCCGGCGGCCCTGCGGACCCCGCCGCCGGCCGGACCGCGGGAGGCGGCGCACCAGGCGCCGCACCCGCGCCGGCCGCGCGCAGGGGCACCGCGGTGCGGCTGCCGCGCGCCGCCACCCTCGACGACCCGCTCGCCCTGATGCGCGCCCTGCGCCCGATCGGCCGCCGCAGCATCGGCGGGCCGGGGGAGGAGCTGGACGAACAGCTCACGGTCGAGCGCAGCATCGAGCGGATGGTGCTCACCCCGGTCCTGCGCCCCGCCGAGAGCCGCTGGCTGGACGTGGCCCTGGTCGTCGACTCCCACCCCTCGATGCTGCTCTGGTCCGACCTGGTGGAGGAGGTCCGCGGTCTCCTCACCCGCAGCGGGGTCTTCCGCGACGTACGGACCTGGCGGCTCACGGGCACCGGCCCCGGCGGCGTGCCCATGGTCGCGCACCATCGCGACAGCCCGCCCCGCAACCCCCTGGAGCTGGTCGACCCCGCGGGTCGCCGGCTGATCCTGGTGCTCTCCGACACGGTCGCCGGCGGCTGGCGCGAAGCCCCGCTGCGCGGTGTGCTCCGGCAGTGGTCGGCGCACAACGCCGTGGCCGTACTAAACGTCTTGCCCGAGCGGCTCTGGACGCGCGGGGCGGTCCGGCCGGTCCCCTTCGCCGTCCGCGCGGACCGGCCCGCGGCGGCCACCCGCTCCTGGCAGCGGGTCCCGATGACCCGGCGGGCCCGCGGCGGCGGGGCGGTGATCCCGGTCGTCGGCATCGCCTCCGGGAGCCTGGCCCGGCTGGTGCGGGTGGTGTCCGGCGACGGCCGCTGGCGGCGCCTCGCGTGCCTGCGCCTCGACGCGGAACCCGCGCGCGAAGCTCCGTACGGGACGACACCAGCGGCCCCGAAGTTCTTCCCGGACCCCCTGGAGGTGGTGGAGCGCTTCCGCGCGAGCGCCTCCCCGACCGCCCAGCGCCTCGCCGACCACCTGGCCGCCGTACCGCTCACCCTGCCCGTGATGACCCTCGTACGCCGCTCCCTGCTGCGGGACTCCGAGCACGGGCACCTCGCGGAAGTGGCGCTGGGTGGGCTGCTCGCCCCGTGGGACGGCGAACAGCCCGCCGATACGGTTCAGTTCGAGTTCCTGCCGGGCGTACGGGAAGCCCTGCTCGGGTCACAGCTGCGCGGCGACGTGGCCGCGGTGCGGGAGCTGGTCCGGCGGCGCGTCGGGGAGTACATGTTCCGCAACCGCGGCACCGGCCGCGACTTCACGGCGATCCGCCGCGCGCCCGGCGGCGGAGGCCGCCGCGAACTGGCGCCGGGGGCCATGCCGTTCGCCCAGGCCGCTGGACCGGTGTCCGGGCTGGCCGACCGGCTGGTACGGGTCCGCTTCGAGCCGCAGCGGGAGCCGTTGGCGGTGGGTGTGCTGTTGTCGCCCCGACTGGTGCTGACGGTCGCAGAGGCGCAGACCGGGGGACCGTACACCTCTGCGTGGGTGCGTGCGGCAGACGGGCAGGACGTCCTGTGTCGACGCGCCTGGGGAGACGGGGCGGCGCCCCAAGTGCTCCTGCTCGCCTCCGAGGTGGACCTCGTGGACCCGGCGGACTGGACGGGGCAGGCCTGGGCGGAGGGCTTCGCGGCCCCCGGGGAGCACCTGGTCGTGGACGGCTCCACCGACCAGGGCGAGGCGGTGGCGCTGACCGGCGAGGTCCTCCCGTACGAGGGGGAGCGCAACGGGGAGCTCGTCCGACTCTCCCCCGAACCGGAGACCTGGACCCAATACGGGGGCTCCCCGGTCTCCCGCGACGGGCTGCTGGTGGGCATCGTGCACACCGTGTGGCCGGACCGGATGGTGTTCCTGACCGGGCAGGCGCTGCTGGAGCAGCCCGGATTCCGCGAGGTCGTGGCGGCGCACGGGGTCGCCGGGAGTCAACGCTCGGGTGTCTGCCTGGCGGTACTGATCCATGTGGACCTGGCGCCGACCCACCGATCGGTGGAGGAGGAGGTGACTGACCTCCTCCTGCGGGCGCAGGAGGAGGTCGGCGAGGGAGGCCGGGTGTACTCCATGGGAGACGGGGTTCTGTTCGTTCCCATCGAGGATCCGGGTGCTCTCGGAAGAGCCGGGGTGATGCTGGCCGCGCTCCCCGGGCAACTGGAGCGGCTTCGCGCGGGCTCCGGCGAATGGGAGATCTCCCTGGCGGTGGCCCTGGCCAGAGGGCTGTTCACGCCCGATCTGCGGGGCCCGGCGGCGCACGAGGCTCACATGTTGGTCCGCCGAGCGGAACACATCCACCGGCCGGTCCGTTCCGGAGGACGGGGGACGCTCGTCATCATGAAGGGCCAATCGCTGCTCGATGTCGGCGGGCTGGAATCCCTCGCGATCGAGCCGCTGGCGCTCACGGAGCAGCATCCGCGCGGGTGGATCTGGACCGACTCCGCCGCCAAGGTGGGGCGGGCGCTGATCGATGCCGAGCTGAGGATCCACGACCCGGACATCGGCTGGCCACGCTGCGGGTACGGAGGCACGCAGGCGGATCCGGGTGGGTGCATCGGTATCCGTCTGCCGGACCGCATGCGCTGTCTCGCCCACGTGGCGGCGGTGGAACGGGACCTGTACCTCCTCACACTGGGACCGGGCGCGCACGTGGACCTGCGGGGGACCACCATCAGCGAGGAGCTGCTCGACCACCTGCTGCTTGCGCTGCGTGAACCCGGGGTGGGACAGGTGAGGATGGGGCGCGCGCTCTTCGACCGGGCGCGCTTCACCGGCGACTGGGTGACGCGCGGGGGTGAGTTCGGGGGAGGGGTCTCCTTCGACCGGGCCGTGTTCGAAGGCCGCGCCGACTTCGCCGCGGCACGTTTCAGGAAGAGCGCCTCCTTCGGACGGACCGTGTTCCGGCGCGGCTCCGGCTTCGTGGGAAGCGTCTTCGACGGGGAAGCGCGGTTCGCACGGGCGGACTTCGGCGGCGAGTCGGAGTTTACGGAGGCGACGTTCGCGGGTGGCCTGAGCCTGGCCCATGCCGAACTCTGGGACAGCGCGGGGATGGGCAGGATGAGGGTGCAGGGGGAGGCGGAGTTCGAGGGCGCGCTCTTCCACGGCAGCACCGAGTGGGGGGAGACCGTCTTCCTGGGGCCCGCCTCTTTCACGACTGCGGTATGGGGGTCCGTGGTGCATTTCAACGTGGTCCGCTTCGAGGGCCCGGTCTCCTTCGACCGGGTGACCTTCGCCGCCGAAGTGCGATTCTCGTACACAGATTTCACGGACCGGGTGACCTTCGACGCCGCGGACTTCGCGGGCCACGGACGATTCGTGAACGTGACCTTCGCCGATCCCTCGGGGCTGCCTGGCGCGTGGCGGTCGCTGCTGCCGCTGTCGGGTCCCGCGACGTTCCCCCTGCTCAGCGCCGACGGAGGCTCCGCGATGCCCACGCCCTGACCCGGGAGGGCTACCCGCTCCGCCGGAGCAGGAAGAACAGGCTGGGCCCGAAGTTGAGGGCGGCCAGCGGGCTCTGGACGCGCTGCTCCACCGCCAGCAGGCGGTCCTCGCCCACGCTGCGCTTCAGTCGGCCGCTGCGCATGTTGGACACCGAGAGCTTGTCCTCGACGCGCAGCCCGGCCTCCGCGAACTGCCGTACGACGGTGTCCGGATGGTGGTTGACGAAGGGAATGCCGCCCTCGGCGGCCTTCTCGGCGGAGCGGATGTCCACGGGCCCGCGCGGGATGCCGCGCAGCCGCTTCGCGTAGCGCAGCTTGTTCAGCATGTGCGCGGAGTTGGCCACCTCGATCAGGGCGCGGCCGCCGGGCTTCAGTACGCGCGCTATCTCCCGCAGCGTGGGGCCGGGGTCGGGGAGGTGGTGCATGACGCGGATCATGGAGACGAGATCGGCCGATCCGTCGTCCAGCGGAAGGTGTCCGGGGCGCATGTGGTGTGCCGAGATCCCGGGCCGGTCGGCCAGCAGCCGCTCGGCGATGGCCACGTGCTTGGCGCTCGGGTCGAACATCATGACCCGGTCCGCGTATTCCTTGAGGACCGGGCTCAACCTCCCGAACCCGCCGCCCACTTCGCAGGCGAGCCCGTAGTGGCTGTCGCCGATCAGTCGTTTGACCGCGGCCATTTCCGCCGCGTGCTCGTAGTCGCGCCCCTGCCAGTAGGCGACGTAGTCCTCCGACTCGTCGTCGTACTGGTCGCCCCGTGCTCCACCGTCGTTCATGTGCCGCCCCCCGATGTGCATGTGTGGCGCATCATCTCGGCGGATCCCGGGGGAGGCAACGGCTCCGGCGTGTGGATGCTGCACGGATTCCCGGGTGCGGGGCCTGTCGGTCCCGCACCCGGGCCGGGGTCAGGCGGTGGGCGGTACCCGTCCCGGGCGGCCCGCGCCGCGGGTCAGGCGGTAGCCGCCGATGCCCGCGAGGGCGGCGAGCAGACCGCCGGCCGCCGTCCAGAGCCAGCGGTCCGACCACCAGGTGCCCGACCAGTCGTCGGCCGGTGCGATGCCGGAGGCCGTACCGGCTCCGGGGACGAGCGGCACGGCCAGGGCGTTGTCGGCCGCGTAGGCGCCGCCGACGTCCTGGGCCTCGGCCCG
The DNA here is from genome assembly GCF_042880975.1 of Streptomyces sp. NPDC058289. Lineage (NCBI taxonomy): Bacteria > Bacillati > Actinomycetota > Actinomycetes > Kitasatosporales > Streptomycetaceae > Streptomyces > Streptomyces sp. NPDC058289. The sequence goes on along the minus strand of NZ_JBHVYI010000041.1, from coordinate 46,926 downwards.
CACGCGGGCCCGTACCGGCTGGCCGAGGTCCTCCGGCGCGAGGTCGGTGACCGTGAGCCTGAGGTAATAGGCGCCCGGCAGCGGGTCGTTGGCCCACTGATCGGCGCCCGATCGGACCGGGCGCAGCGTGCAGGACAGGTCGACGGTCGCCGCGTCCTTGGCGGCCGTGCCGGTCTGCGTGCCGTAGGTGCAGGGCTGGCGGCGGCGCAGGCCGTCGTACACGTCGAGCTGCCAGGTGGAGGCGGAGTGCCGGCCGGCCGCGGCGGGCAGGGTGACCGAGGCCCGCACGGTGGCGCGCTGTCCCGAGTCCAGGGGGAGCACCCAGTAGAGGTAGTCGCCGGTGGAGGCGTCGGCCGTGGCCCCCTCGCCCAACTGGAGCGGGGTGGCGGTACGGAAGGCCGTGCCGGCCTCGGTCGGACCCTCCCCGCCGCCGCTCGGGCTCGGCGACGGCGAGGCCGCCACCCCGAACAGGCCGCCGCCCACGAGCAGGGCGGCGGTCAGCGCGCGTCGCACGCTTCGATCACGTCTCAGGGCACTCATCAGTTGGTCCTCCAGACCGCGATACGCCAGCGGGAGACCCAGCCCCACACCAGTCCGGCGAGGAGGCCGGTGAGCGCCAGTACGCCGAGCAGCCACCAGCCGCGTCCGAGACCGAAGGAGGCCACGTCGGAGGCCCCGTCCGGGCCGTCCACCACGTCGATGGTCAGCTCGACCGGCATGCCCGGGGTGGTCTTGACCGTGGCGGGCGCCGAGAAGGAGTTGCTGACCTGGAGGCACACCGTCTCGGCCGGCTCCTCGTCGTCCGCGCTCCCGGCCTTGGGATAGCGCAGCCCGGACGAGATCAGGTCGGTCCGACCGTCACCGGCTTCCTGGCCGCGTACGATCTCCCGGCCGCTCAGCGTCGTGGCGCGCAGCAGCACGCCATAGTCGTTGTTCACCGCACGGTCGGCGCCGATGCTGACCGAGGCCCGCAGTTCCTTGCCCGGCGCCACGGAGACCCGGTACCAGCGGTGCTCCCCGAAGCTTTCGCGGTCACTGTAGAGACCGGGCTTCAACTCCGGTGCTCCCGTGCACTGCTTGGCGCCCTCGGTGGCCACCGGATTGACCACCGGAGTGGCCGCGCGGCCGACCAACTGTCGCACTCTGCCAGAGAGTTCGGCCGTGTGCTGTACGGAGGTGTACGTACCTCCGGTGGCCTCGGCGATGCAGATCAGCTGGTCGCGGGTCTTGGCGTCGGGGACGAGCCCGAGCGTGTCGATGACCAGGTGGATCCCCTGGGCCGCGATGTCCCGCGCCACTTCGCAGGGGTCGAGCGGGGCGCAGGTGTCCTCGCCGTCGGTGATGAGCACGATCCGCCGGGTGGCGTCGCCGCCCTTCAGGTCCTCGGCGGCTCCGAGCAGGGCGGGCCCGATGGGCGTCCACCCGGTGGGAGCCAGCGTGGCGACCGCCGTCTTGGCTTCGGTCCGGTCCAACGGGCCGACCGGGTAAAGCTGCTTGGTGTCCTTGCAGCCGAGGTTCTTGTCGGGGCCGGGGTAGTTGGCGCCCAAGGTCCGTATGCCGAGCTGCACTTCGTCGGGTACCGCGTCCAGCACCTCGTTGAACGCCTGTTTCGCGGCGGACATCCGGGTCTGCCCGTCGATGTCCTGTGCGCGCATCGAGCCGCTGACGTCGAGTACCAACTCGACCTTGGGCGCTTCCTTGGCCACGGGTTCCCCGGCGGCGGCGCCTGCCGGGAACAACCCGGCAGCGAGGGTGACGAACAGGCCGCACACACTGGCCCTCACCCATCTTCTAGTGATCATCGCCGGATCGTATTGAGATTCCCCGCACCCACCAAACCGAGCACCCGTTCCGGAGCCGATGCGCTCGCGGAACACCCGGTACGTCCCCTTCCGGTAGGCGCGGAACGTGTCGCGGCGGCCCGCCGCGCTCACCGCGACCAGTCGGCGTCCTGGTGGTCGGGGCCGCGGGGTGCCGCAGGGGCGGCGGGGGGCTGGAGGCCGACGGGGGGCTGGAGGCCGACGGGGACCTGGAGGCTTCCGTAGCGTTCCATGCGCTGCCAGCGCAGGCGCGAGCCCGCGATGGCGGTGAACACGGACTGGATGACGACCAGGTACATCAACTGGCGGTAGACGAACTGCTGGAGCGGCAGGCTCCACAGCGGGCCGGGGTGTTCCTCGTCCAGGCGGAAGGCGTAGAGGCCCATCAGGAGCTGGAGCAGCAGGAAGGCGCTCCACAGGCCCAGGATCCGCAGCGGGTCGAGGAAGATCAGACCGAAGACCGCTGTCACGTCGACCACGGGAGCGAGCAGCGGCAGCAACACCTGGAACATCAGGAGGTACAGCAGGCCCCGGCGGCCGAGCTTGCCGGCCTGGCCGCGCTGGGTGAGGGCGCCGCGGTGCTTCCACATGGCCTGGAGGGTGCCGTAGCACCAGCGGTAGCGCTGCTTCCAGAGGGCGCCGAGGGTGGCCGGGGCCTCCGTCCAGGCCTTGGCCCGCTCCTCGTAGACGACGCGCCAGCCGTCACGGCACAGGGCCATGGTGAGGTCGGTGTCCTCGGCGAGGGTGGTGTCGCTGACACCGCCCACGCGCAGGAGGGCCTCGCGGCGGAAGGCTCCCACCGCACCCGGCACGGTGGGCATGCATTCGGCGAGGTCGAAGAGGCGGCGGTCGAGGTTGAAGCCGACCACGTACTCGATGTGCTGCCAGCGGCCCAGCAGGCCACCGCGGTTGACGACCTTGGCATTGCCCGAGACGGCGCCGACGCGGCGGTGGGCGAACGGCTGGATGATCATGCGGACGGCGTCCGGTTCGAAGACGGTGTCGCCGTCGACCATGACGAGCAGGTTGCAGGAGGCCGCGGCGATACCGGTGTTGAGGGCGGCCGGCTTCCCGGCGTTGCGCTGGCGGATGACGCGGACGCCCGGCAGCCGCAGGGCCTCGACGATGTCGGCGGTCCCGTCGGTGGACCCGTCGTCGACCACGATGATCTCCACCGGATGGTCCGAGGCCAGCAGCGAGCGGACGGCCGCTTCGATGCCCGCGCTCTCGTTGTAGGCGGGGACGATGATGCTGACCGGTTCCGTGACGGGAGCTCCCCAGGGCACCCGGCGCTTGCGCACGTGGCGGCGGGCCGCGGTGAAGACGGCCACGGCGCGCAGCACGCTGATGGCGCCCGCCGCCCACAGCAGCCAGGACAGCGCGCTCAGGACCCGGTCGCTGGCCCGCAGGGCGTAGATGAGGGAGGTCCCCTGCCAGGCGTCCACGGTCGCAGCCTCGTGCGTGGCCGCGGGAAGACCGGTCGCCTCGGTGACGGTGGTGAGCTGGAAACCCGAGGCCTTCAGCCGGGGAACGAGGCGTTCGAGGGCCGCGACGGTCTGCGAGCGGTCGCCGCCCGCGTCGTGCAGGAGCAGGATCTGCCCCTCGCTGTCCGCGGGCAGGGAATTGGCCACGATCTGCTCGACCCCGGGGCGTCGCCAGTCCTGACTGTCCTGGGTACTGAGGACGGTGAGGTACCCCTCGGTGCCGGCCTGGACGACGGAGTCCCAGGCGCTGTCGTCGAGCGCCTCGCCGGTCGAGGAATAGGGCGGGCGCAGCAGGGGGGTGGTGACTCCGGTGGCACCGGCGATGACCAGTTGGCTCTCGCGCAGCTCCAGGGAGCGGCGCCAGGGCGAGGCTGCGCCGAGGTCGGTGTGGGTGAAGGTGTGGACGCCGATCTGGTGGCCGTCCTCGACGATCCGGCGCGCCAGCTCGGGGTGGGCGGCGACCTGCGCGCCCACGGTGAAGAAGGTGGCACGGACCCCGTTGCGCCGTAGGACGTCCAGGATCTGCGGGGTCCACCGGGGGTCCGGACCGTCGTCGAAGGTCAGGGCGATGGTGCGGGGCTTGACGGCCGCGGTCCGCCCCACGGACCCCTCGATCACCGGGCCGCCCGTCCGGATCTGCTCCGGGACGGCGTCCGCCGTACCCGGATCGCGGTGGGCTCCGTCGGCGGTGGTGTCGAACATGTGCGTGGCGTAGCCCTGGAGCAGCAGGGCCGCCGAGAGGGTCAGGACCAGGGTGGTCAGCAGCAGCCAGTGGGTACGCAGGGGGACGTTGCGTACGGTGCTGTGCCGGCCTCGGGGGAGGCGGCGGTTCTTCGACAAGGGGAGGTGCTTCCTGCCTGTGCTGGTGCCTGTGCTGGTGCCTGAGCGGGCGTCTGGACGGGGTGGGGGCGGGTCACGGGTGGGCGGTGGGTTTGCCGCCCTGGCCGGGCGCGGACGTGGACTTGCCGCGGTTGGTCTGGCCGGGGGCCGGCGTGTTCCCGGGGACGGTGGTGGGGGCCGGCTGCGCGGGGGGCGCGACGGTGGCGCCGGGCGTGTTCCTCGGAGTGGCACCGCGATCGGGGCCCGCGGCGGACGGGGCCGCCGGCGCCTGGGTGGTACCGCTCACGGCGGCGCCGGTGCGCTTCGGCGCGGCGGACCCGGGGGCCGGGGAGGCGGCCGGCGCCTTGCTCGGCGCTGCGTCCGGGGCCGCCTGCGAGGGGTGGGGGAGCGGCAGGAGCGGGGAGGAGAGCGTGGGCCCGCCGAAGAGGGAGCTCAGCAGGAGCACGATGTAGCCGACGGCGGGAACGACGAGCAGCCATCCCAGACGCCGTACGCGGCGCTGGCGCCTGCCGGAGGAGTCGACGAAGACGGGACTCGGGTCGGAGGTGGACGCGGGGGCGGTGGCGGGTGTGCGTGCGCGTCCGGAAGCGGGCGTGGGTGCAGGCGTTGCGGGGGGTTCGGAGGAGGGCGCGGGCGCGGGCCAGGGCGTGGCGGGAGGTTCGGGGAAGGGGGCGTCGGCGGACGATGGCGTGGCAGGGGGTGCGGGCCAGGGCGTGACGGTAGGCACGTGCCAGGGCGTGGCGGGGGGTTCGGCGAAGGGTGCGTCCGCGTGCCATTGCGCGGCGGGAGGTTCGGAGAAGGGCGCGTCCGCGGGCCAGGGCGTGGCGGGAGGTTCGGAGAAGGGCGCGTCCGCGGGCCAGGGCGTGGCAGGGGGCACGGGCGCGTACGCGGCGTGCGGATACGGTTCCGGCTCTGCCGTGGAACCCGGTGGTCGGTGCATCGGTGGACAGCCTCTACAGGTGGTGGACGGGACCCGGGCGGGGGTACGGACACGGGGGACGACCCGCACTCCGCCGGACCGGGGCCCGCCCGGCGTCAGGGGTTCGCCCGCGGGGGGTGCCCGGGCGGGACGTTGCGGCCGGGCGGGGACGGGACGGGGCTCGGGGGGCCCGGCGGACGGGTGCCGGGCCCGTGCTGTCCGGCGCTCGGGCCCGGGGTGACGGGACGCCGGCTCGGTTCGTGTTTGCCGGGATGCGTGGGGGTGGCGGCCCGCGGGTTCCGCGTGGGGGGAGCAGTCGGTGCGGCGGCGGCCGGTGCGGAGTCGGTCGGTTCCGGCCCACCGTCCCGGACGGGAGCGCAGTAGCCCGGAACGGCGGACCGGCCTCCCGCCGCGGCGACCAGCGGGGCGAACCGCTGCTCGGCCAGGACCTCCTCGGGACGCCGGCCCGGGGTGCGGGTGAAGGCCCGGCACAGCTCGGCCAGGTCGGCGGGCACTGCTGGGGACGAGCGGCCGGAGGCCCCGGGGGACGGCGCGTCCGCGACCCGGGTACCGGGCGTGGGGGAGGCGGCCGGGCGCTCGCGCTCGGGGGCGCCGCCCAGGGCGGTGGGGAGGCTGCCCGTGCCGGCCGCGACGGCCACGCCACCGAGAGCGGCCGCCAGGGCGGCGGCTGCGACCTTCGCGCCGAGGAGCGCCGCCGGGGTGCGAAGCGGCCGCTTCCGGGGCGTCGGGGCGGGAGCGGCGGCTGCGGATCCGGCTGCGGATCCGGCTGCGGGTGTGGCCGCGCGGGTGGCCGAAGGCGCGGCCGAGGGGTCGGCTGCGGGGGCGAGGCGAGCGGCCCGGAACATGGCCAGGGCATCCTGCTCGCCGGACAGTTCGTTCTTCCCCGCCGGAGCGGCGGCGGCTGCGAGCAGCCCCGCGAGCGCCTCGTGGCCACCCAAAGCGCCGGACGACTCCGTCAACTCGGGCATATCGGACGCGCCTTGCGTGCTCGACGCCCGCGACCGGGCGCCGGCGAGCAACTGCTCGGCCGTGGCGCGGTCGATCCGGCGGGATCGGTGGGTGCTCATGTCGTGCCCTTCAGCGTCGGAGCCGTCGTCGGTGTCACTCCTGGGGCAGAAGTGTTTTCGGACCACCCCGAACCACCCGGTTCGCCCGGTATGCCCCCGCTCCCTGCGGGCTCTGCGTCCGCGACCCCCGCGCCGCCTGCGGCTCCCGCCGCTCCTGCGCTGCCCGCGCTGCCTGCGGCTCCCGCCGCTCCTGCGCTGCCCGCGCTGCCTGCGGCTCCCGCCGCTCCTGCGCTGCCCGCGCTGCCTGCGGCTCCCGCCGCTCCCGCGCTGCCCGCGCTGCCTGCGGCTCCCGCCGCTCCCGCGCCGCCTGCGGCCGCTGCGGTTCCTGCGGCTACTGCCGCGCCTGCGGCTCTCGTGACACCCGCGGCCCCCGCCGCTCCCGCGCCGCCCGCGCTGCCTGCGGCTCCCGCCGCTCCCGCGACGCCTGCGCCTCCCGAGGCTGCTGCGGTTCCCGCGGCTCCTGCCGCGCCCGCGCCCTGCTGTTCGAGGAGTTTGGCGAGCTTGCGCAGCCCGCGGTGGGATGCCATCCGTACCGCACCGGACCGTTTGCCCAGGACCCGTGCGGCGCTGTCCGCGTCCAGGTCCATGACCACCCGCAGGAGCACGGCCTCCGCCTGGTCGCGGGGCAGGAGGGAGATCAGTGCGAGCGCCGCACCCGTCCCCATCGTGGCCAGTGCGGCCCCCTCGGTGTCCTCCTTCGCCGCCCGGAAGTGCAGGTACTCGACCGGTACGCTCACGGCCGGCCGGCGGCGCCGCCGCCGCAGCAGGTCCATGGCCCGGTTCCGGCCGATCGTCGACACCCAGCCGCGGAAACCGTCGAAGTCCCCGCTGAACGAGCCCAGATCCCGGGATATCTGGAGCCAGGCCTCGGAGGCCACGTCCTCCGCGTCCTCGCCGACCAGGACGGTCAGGTAGCGCAGGAGTACGGGCTGCACCGCGCGGAACAGCGCCTGGAAGGCCGCTTCGTCCCCCTGCTGCGCCGCCCGGACGGCGTCCGTCATGTCTACCGGTGCGCCCCGGGTTCCGGGGGCCCCCTGGATTTCCGGGGCCTCCCGGGTTCCGGGTATGCCCGCTTCGCTGTCGGCTCCGCCGAACTCCTCCGCACTGTGCACGCGGGACATCATGCGCCACCCGGGTCCGACGGCTCACCCCGTCCGGAGGACCGGCGGATCGTTTGCTTCGCTCCGGGGCTGGTCAAACGCGGCGACGTTGAGCAAGGATCGCGTCCGCACCTCGCCACGCACGTTCTTCCGGCACCACACGTCCACCACAGGAGGATGTCCATGCCCCGCCGTACCTCCCGCGGCCGCACCGCTGCAGTGATCGCGTCCCTGACCCTGCTCGGCCTGGCCGTGCCGGCCTCGGCGGATGCCTCGCAGCCCGCGTCCGGTCTGCCCCAGGGCCGCGTCTTCATGGTCAATCCCGTCCAGTCCACCGGTGATCAGACGCTCGTCGACGCCAAGGACTCGGCCGGCGCCGTGCCCGACTCCGCCTACGCCTCGGTCGCGCTGCGCAACCTGGACGGCAGCGGCGGCCTTTCCGGCCGGTGGGCGTACATCCGGTCGGAGACCGGTGCGCCCGCGGCCGCCGTGGACGCCGGCCGGTACAACCGCGCCGACGACCAGTTCGAGCAGGTCATGGCCTACTTCTGGGTCAACGAGGCGCAGGAGTACCTGCAAGGACTCGGCTTCGGCAGCGAACTGCCCGGAGCCAACGACCGCGCCCAGCCCGTCCGCATCAACCAGTGGGGCGCCGACAACTCCTTCTTCACCGACAAGAAGGCCGAGATCCGCTTCGGCAAGGGCGGCGTCGACGACGCCGAGGACGCGGAGGTCATCGTCCACGAGTACGGGCACGCGGTGCACCACGCGCAGGTCCCCGGCTTCGGCAGCTCCCCGGAGGCCGGGGCGATAGGCGAGGCCTTCGGCGACTACCTGGCCGTCTCGGTCGGCGAGCACGCCGCCGCCGTCCGCGGCTGGCCGCGCGGGACGGACCCGGCGTGCGTGGCCGACTGGGACTCGGTCGGCTACAGCGCGGCCCCGCACTGCCTGCGCCGCATCGACGGCAACAAGGTCTACGCGGACCGCACCGGCGAGGTGCACGCCGACGGCGAGATCTGGTCCCGTGCCCTCCTCGACATCCGCGGGGCCCTGGGCGCGAGGACGGCCGACCGCATCATCGTCAACGCGCAGTTCGGCTTCGCCCCCGACACCAGCTTCCGCGACGCGGCGCTCGCCACGATCGCCACCGCCCGGAGCATGTACGGGGCGGGCGCCGCGGACGCCGTCCGGACGGCGTTCAGGGACCGGCAGATCCCCGGTATCGCCTAGGGCCTGGCAATCCGTCGGCCGGGCTATCCCTCCCCCGTGAGTCCGGCGCGTTCGGCGAGGGCGCCGCCCTGGAAGCGGCTCTCGGCGCCGAGTTCCTCCAGCAGCTCGGCGATGTGGCGGCGGCAGGTGCGCAGGGACATGCCCATCCGCCGGGCGATCACCTCGTCCTTGGCGCCCTCGGCCAACAGCCCGACCAGTGCCCGGCGCAGGCTCGGTCCGACCTCCTTGTACGCGGCCCCGCTGCCACCGCGGAACGGGGTCGCACCGGACCAGTGCTGGTCGAAGACCCGGCACAGGTACGCCACCACGTCCGGGTTGCGCACCAGTACGGCGCCTTCGCCCGGGCAGCCGTCGGTGCGCCGGGGGAGGAAGGCCACGGAGCGGTCGAACACCACGGCCCGGTCCGGCAGTTCGGCGGCGGTGCGGTACTCGGCGCCGGCCTCCGTGAGGGTTTCCACGTACCCCTGGGTGGAGAGGCTGGCCCGCGCCGAATGCTGGTAGAGGGTGCGCATCCGCACCCCGCGGCGCAGCATCGCGAGGTCCCGCTCGATGGCGTCCCCGAGCCGGTGCGCGGCCCGCCCGCCGCCCGGCTGGATGCTGAACACCTCCTCGCGGCAGCGCGCCGACTCCTCGGTGAGCAGCGCCGAGGCGGCCGCGAGGTCCGGCAGTACGTCCACGCCCTGCCGGTGGTCGCGTTCGCGGCGGGCGGCGCGGTAGTGCGGCATGAGGGAGCGCAGGTCCTCGCGCACGGAATGGGCGTGTGCCGCGGCCTGCGCGACCTGGGCCTCCAACGGGCCGACCGCCTCCGCCGCGGCCGCGTCCGGGCTGACCGGGATCAGTTCCCCGGGGCTGCCGGGTGCGGGGCGCAGCAGCCGGAGCAACAGCAACGTGCGGCAGGCCTCCTCGGCCTCCTCGGGGGTCAGGCCGAGGGTCGCGGGTACTTCGGGCGCCTCGGGCGTCCGTCTCTTGAGGCTCCCCTGCGACAGCGCGTGCTCGAACACGGCGACGGCCCGGGCGTCCAGCCTCGGCAGCTCGATGGATTTGGTCTGCATGGTCATGATTTCCCCCGCAATGCGGCCCTGCTACTTCCGTGCCATGCAGGCTATTGCCAGCTCTCGGGACTGGACCAAGGGGGCATGCCGGTATGAACTTCTGTCATCGGTCGGGCCGCATCCCGGCGGGCCGATATGCCGGCATACGGCGCGAACCGCCCGACACGGGCGCTCGCCATCCGGTCCACGACCTCCCCATCCAGGAGCCACGCCATGTCCCGAAACCTGCCCCGCCTCCTCCTCCTCGCGGCCCTGCTGGCCGGCGGTCCGCTTGCCATGCAGCAGGAAGCGGGCCCGGGAGCGGCCGACGGGCACCACCGGGGAACGGGCGGCGCGGTGAGCGCGGTCCTCGCCGCGGAACCCCTCGACACGAGCTGGGGCGACGACTACATCCGGCCCGTCCTCTAGGGGCGTCTTGCCGTCGCGTTCCCGTCTGCCCAACCAAGAGCGAAGTGCGAGGTCGTAGAGCGTGTCATCACTGCCCCTGACTCCGGCCCCGACCCTCCCCGGGCCGCGGCGAACCCGCGCCGAGGGCCCCGCGGACCTGGCGCTGCTGCCCGACCTGGTGCGTGCCGTCCTCGTGAGGGGTGTGGCCGGGGCGGTGCGGGACCGGGTGGTGGGGGACCGGGCCGTGGGGGACTGGGCCGTGGAACCGGGGGAGTTCTGGTGCCACGTACGGCCCTCGGGCGCCGCCCGCCGCGCCCAGGGGTGGAAGCTCCACGTCTCGGCCACCCCGCTCTCGGCCCCCCTGGTCCTGGCCCGCGCCGCCGAGGTGCTGACCGGCCACCGCGCGCCGTTCAAGTTCGCCGGGAGCCCCGCGCGGGTCGCCGCCCTCGTCTCGGGGCGCTTCGCGCGGGGCGGGGCCGGCAAGTTCATCACGGTCTACCCGGCCGATGACGATCAATTCCGGCTGCTCGCAGAGGAGTTGCACCGGGCCACCGTGGGGTTGCCCGGACCCGCGGTGCTCTCCGACCGCCGCTATCTGCCGGGCAGTCAGGTCTACTACCGCTACGGGGTGTTCGCCGCGAGCCCCGAGCTCACCCCCGACGGGGCCTACGCCGCCCGGCTGACCGACCCCGCGGGCCGGCCGGTTCCGGACGAGCGCAACGCCTGGTACAGCCCGCCGTCCTGGGCGGGAGACCCGTTCCCGGACCGCCCGGCCGCTCCGGCCCGCAGTACGGCCACCGCGAAGCCCGTGCTGCTGCACGAGCGCTACCTCGTGCGCGGCGCGATCCAGCACTCCAACAAGGGCGGCGTCTTCCGGGCGGAGGACACCACCACCGGAGCCCCGGTGGTCGTCAAGCAGGCCCGCCCCCATGTCGGCGCCGGCCTCGAAGGCCTGGACGTACGGGACCTGCTGCGCCGGGAGGCGGCCCTGCTGGGACGCTTCGGCCTGCGGTTCCCCGACCGGGTCCCCCGCCTCGTCGAGGTGTTCGAGCAGCAGGGCAGCGCCTTCCTGGTCGCCGAGTCGGTGCCCGGAGCCACCCTGCGCCGGACCGTCGCCGAGCGGCTGATCAGGGAGGGCGCCGCCTGCCCCGACGAGCGGACCGCCGGTTCCCTGGTCCGGCAGCTGCTCGACCTGGTCGCCGCAGCCCACGAACTCGGCCTCACCCTGCACGACTTCAACCCCAACAACGTCATGGTCACCCCCGACGGGCAGCTCCGCCTGATCGACCTGGAGATGGCCGCCGCGGAGGGCGAACGCTGGGTCCTCGGCGCCACCCCCGGCTACACCGCACCCGAACTGCGCGCCGCCGACCCGGTGGCCCCCGCGTTCGGTCCCGGCGTGGACCTCTACGCCCTCGGCGCCACCGTCCTGCACGCCCTGACCGGCGCCGACCCGCTCTTCGCTCCGGACCGGCCCGCGGCGGAGGCCCGCCCGGGCGAGGAGCGGCTGTCCGGGCTGCTGGAGCTGCTGGGCCGGGACCAGCCGCTCGTACGACGGTTCGGGCCGCTGGTGCGCGGCCTGATGCGCGACGCACCCGCGGATCGCTGGACCCTGGAGCGGGCCAGGGAGGAGCTCGCGGACAGCCCGACACCGCAGACGGCGGCGGCACTTGGGGCGCCTGCGGTACGTACTCCGACCGCGGACCTGCGGGCACGGCTGCTGCACGACGGGATCGCCCACCTGCTCGCCACCATGCGCCCGGCCGACCCGGACCGGCTCTGGGCCGCGGACTCCGTCGGCGCGACCTGCGATCCGGTGGCCCTCCAGCACGGCTCCGCGGGCCCCTTGGGCCTGCTCGCCCGCGCCCTGCGGCACGCGGACGACCTCGCGGCCGGCTCCGGCTCCCCCCACGGGAGCTCCCAGGAGTCCCCGTACGCACCCCCGGTCACCCGGGAATCCCTGCGCGCGGGGCTGCGTACGGCCGCGCTCTGGACGGCGGACCGGCAGGAGGCGCTGCCCGGCCACCTGCCCGGACTCCACTTCGGCCGGTCGGGAACGGCCTGGGCCCTGCTCGACGCGGCCCGGGCACTGGAGGACGCGGCGCTCACCGAACGTGCCGTGGCCCTGGCCCTGGCGCTGCCCGTCGAGTGGCCCAACCCCGATGTCTGCCACGGCGCGGCCGGCGCCGGCCTGACCCAGCTGCACTTCTGGCGCACCACGGGCGACCCGCGGTTCCTCGACCGGGCCGCGCGGGCCGCCGAAGGACTGCTGGCAGCGGCCCGGCGTACGCCCGAAGGCGTCTTCTGGCCGGTGCCCGAGGACTTCGACTCCGGTCTCGCCGGCGCCTGGCACTACGGGTTCGCGCACGGGGTCGCCGGCGTCGGCACCTTCCTGCTCCTCGCCTGGGAGGCGACCGGCGACGAACGACTGCGCGCCGCAGCCGTGGAGGCGGGCGCCACCCTCGCCGGGGCGGCCCGCCGCGGACCGGCGGGCACCCTGTGGCCGGTGGACCGGGCCCGGCACCTGTCGGACTCCCCGGAACTGGCCCGGCACTGGTGCAGCGGCTCCTCCGGGGCGGGCACCTTCCTGGTCCGCCTCCGGGCGGTCTGCGGAGCCCGCGACACGGGCTGGGCCGACCTGCCGGACGTACCCGACCTGCCCGACCTGCCCGATCTGGCCGATCTGGTGGAGGGCGCGGCCGCCGCCGTCCGGGCGGGCCGGGTCACCGATACGGCCGCCACCTGCCACGGGCTCGCGGGCAACGCCGAGTTCCTGCTCGACGCCGCCGAGCTGACCGGCGACGCACGCCACCGGGCGGGAGCCGAGCTGCTGGTCGAGCACATGGCGGCCCAGGCGGTGCTGCGCGACGGCCGGCTGCTGGTGCCCGACGAGAACCGCAAGACCGTGCTGGCCGAGTACGCCACCGGCCTGGCCGGGAGCCTCTCGCTGCTGCTGCGCCTGCGGTACGGCGGCCCGCGCGCCTGGCTGCCCGAGGGCGGATCCGCCCACCCCTGAGTGTCCGGTGGCCGACGGCCACCGGCTGCCGGGCCCGCACGGGTCCGGCGTTCCACCCGCAGTTCCCTCTGCAGTTCTCTCTGCAGTTCCATCCGCACAGAAGGAGACCGCCATGGCGGAGTTCGACATCGACGCCCTCCAGGTCCTGCCCGAGGACCTCCGTACCGAGGACGCCCGCGGCGAGGAGCACGCCGCCGCGCTGATCACGGCCTGCCGCTGGCACACGAGCGGCTGCTGATCGCCCGCTGACCGGCGGCGGCGACCCCCTTCGCCGCCCTGGGAGGGACCGGACCTCTGCACCGGCCCCTCCCTCGCCGGTCGGCTCCGAACGGGCCGGCTCGCCCGAACGAGCCCTAGACGGGGGAGGGTTCGACGGAGGACCACCCCTTGGCGGTCGGGGTGAAGACGATCCCGCCCACCACCAGGAAGCCGAACGCGTCGTCGGCTCCGGGGCGGACGCCACCCGGGACGGTGAACCGGCCGGTCTGCTTGTGGGAGACCAGGTCGATGACCACGCCCGAGGTCCGGCACCGTACGTACGCCAGTCCGTCGGTCACCACCACCGCGTTCGAGGCCTCAGGGCGCTCCGGATCGGTGCACTCCTGCGCCAGCGGAATCCGCCACACGGCGCCGCCGGACTCTTGGTTGAGCTCCATGAACCCCGGCTCGCCGCCCGCCGCGGTCGCCATCAGGTACACCTTGTCCCCGGCCACGGCCGGTCCGGACAGCGTGGTGCCCGCGTACGGGAGGTCCGCGCTCCGCCGGCGCGCCGGCTCGCCGCGCAGGATGCCCGCCCCGTTCTCCTTGTTGCACAGGAAGACGGTCGCCTCGCTCTCGTCCCGGCCCAGCGTCAGTCCGCGGGTCTCGCAGATCCCGGGCATCGTGAAGCGGGTGCCGTCCTGGGGAGTCCCGAACGGCAGCTTCTTCCCCGTGGCCCCGTCGAGGGCGGTCACGAAGCTCTCGACCCCCGTGTCGGCGCCCTGGGCCCGCCCTTGTACGTACACCCGGTCCCCGTCGACGCGCAGCACCGGAAAGCCGTCGCCCGCCCCGGCCGCCCCGGACACCGCCTGCTGCCACAGGACCTTTCCGTACCGGGTCTCCAGCGCGGTGACCGTGCCGGACATGGAGACCGCGAACACCCGGCTGCCGCCCGCGTCCAGCACCGGCCGCCGCAGCATCTCCTTGGTGGGGAACTCCCACCGGGGGGTGCCCTCGACGAGGTCCAGCGCAGTGAATCCCCTGCGGTCGAGCGCGATCACCGTGTGGGTTCCGGCGGTCGCGCCGGGGGCCACCATCGGGGCCTTCCCGTCCACTTCGCCTTCCAGCAGCTGCTCCCACAGCAGTTCGCCGGTCGCCGCGTCGAACCGGCCGAGAGCGTCGCCCGTGCCGGGGCGGGGCGAGGTGCACACCAGCGAGGATTCCGCATACGCGCAGGACCCCATGGCGTCGCCGCCGTCCCAGGCCCGCCACCCGGCGGGGCGCCGGGCGGGCGCGTCCGCGTAGGCACGGCTGCCGGCGGGGCTGCCGCCTTCGGTGGCCACGTACGGGGCGAGGGTCCCTTGAGGCGTCGGCTGGGAGGGCGCACGCGCGGCCCCGCCGGGCGTCCCGGAGGGCCCGGCGGACGACTCGGGGGTCTTCGCGTCGTCCCGCGCACCGCCGGCCGGCGGGGAGAGCCGCAGGTAGACCCCGCCGCCGGTCAGCAGCGCAGCCACGAGTACCGCGGCGAGGAGGGAGCGCCTGCGGGGCCTGCGCGGCCGCCGGGGCCGGACGGCCACCGCGTCCCCGGCGGGGCCGGTCGGCGGCGCGGAGTGCCGGGTGAGCGGCCCGTCGGTGTCCTCGGCTCCATCTTCGGAGGCGGCGGCGGGCGATCCCGCCGGGCCGTCGGCGCCGGCGTCGGCGCCCTCTGCGTCGGCACCGGCCCCCGGCTCCGCTTCGTCGCCGCCCCGAGAGCCGGTCCAGGTCCCGGCCCCGAGGGGCTTACGGGCTTCCCCGCCGGGGCCGTCGCCCTCGCCGAGCGGGCTCTCCCAGTCGGCCGCCGGGATCTGCGCGAGCACGGCCAGCAGCTCGTCCGGTCCCGGCCGGGCGGCCGCCTCCTTGGCCAGGCACGCCCCGACCACGGCCCGTAGCGGATCGGCCAGACCCGCGATGTCCGGAGCCTCCGACACCACGCGGTAGGCAGTCATGTAGTGCGACTCCGCGTCGAAGGGCCCCCGCCCGGTCGCGGCGAACACCAGCACCGATCCCAGGGAGAACACGTCCGAGGAGGCCCGCACCCGTGCCGGAGCCGACAGTTGCTCCGGCGACATGTACGGCGGAGTCCCCAGGATCTGCCCGGTCGAGGTCAGCGTCTGCTGCCCCGCCGCCCGAGAGATCCCGAAGTCGATCACCCGCGGCCCGTCGTCCGTCAGCATGACGTTGTCCGGCTTCAGATCACGGTGGATCACCCCGGTGGTGTGCAGTTCGCGCAGCGCCTCCACCAGTCCGAGCGCAAGCACGCGCAGCGCGCTCCCGCGCAGCGGCCCGTCCGCCTTCACCCGGGCGCCCAAGGTCCGTCCCGGCACCAGTTGGGTGGCCATCCAGGGCCGCTCCGCGTCCGGGTCGGCATCCACCACCGCGGCGGTGAAGGCCCCGCTCACCCGCCGGGCGGCCGCCACCTCTTGGCGGAACCGGGTCCGGAACTCCGGGTCGTCGGCGAACTGCTGGTGCACCAGTTTCACCGCGACGAGCCGCCCCGAAGCGGCCCGCCCCGAGTACACCGTCCCCATCCCGCCGGAACCCAGCCGGGCGATCAGGGCATACCCGCCGATCGCGCGCGGATCCCCGTCCCGCAGTGTCATGTCCCGCCCCACCCCACCGAGTACATCCGTCGGCGGCACCCTATCCCGGACCTGCGCACTTGTACCGCGAAGGTACTTCCCGGCCCGCGCGGATCGGCAGGCGTCACGCCGAACGCAAGGCGTCCGTGGGGGAGGACCGGGCGGCCCGCAGGACGGGGTGGAGCCCGGCGAGCGCGGCCACCACCACCGAGACCGAGGGGCCGGCGACCAGGGTGTAGGAGGCCCGTACCGCCGGGGTCCGGGTCACGCTCGACGCGGCGGACGCGGCGGACGCGGCGGACGCGGCGGACGCGCCGGTGGACGGGGACCCCGCGCTGCTCCGGCAGGTCGCGCTCAACCTGCCGGCCAACACGGTGCGCCACAACCATCCCGACGGCGCCGCCGTGATCGCGACCGGCACCGCGGGCGACACGGTGTTCCTGGAGGTCTCCAACACCGGCCCCGTCCTGCCGCCGGAGGAGGTGCCCGCCCTGTTCGCGGCGTTCCACCGGGGCCGGGAGCGCGGCAGCGGTTTCGGGCTGGGGCTCGCCGCGGTCCGGGCGATCACCGACACGCACCACGGCGAGATCGTGGCCACGCCCCGCGCGGGCGGCGGGCTCACGGTCCGCGTCCTCCTGCCGGCCCGCAACGGGGGTGCAGCCCCTGCGGGTTGATCGACCTGGCCCGGCCGTATCAAGCGGCGGCCCCTCGGCCGCCCTCCGGTCCCTTCACGCCCGCCGCGCCGGCCGGCGGCACGGGCGCCCCGCGATGCCTGATGGTGATGGCCGTGGCCTTGGCCACCACCAGCGGGTTCAAGAAGCGCATCGGACCGATCAGGCGGGATGCGAACCGGTGCATGTGCCGGGCCATCGATGCGTCGCGGGCCGCCGCCGAGAACACCAGCTTCTCCCCGGGATTGAACGGGCGGGCCTTGGCGAAGTCGGCGGCCAGGCGCTGGTGGCCGCGGAGCCGCCACTGGTGTTTGCGCGAGTACCGTGCGAGCGACCTGTCGAGATCGCCCCGACCGGCCGCGGCCGGGGCGACGGCCTGCGCCAGCCACTGCGCGGACTCCAGGGCCCACCCGCATCCCACGCCCCACAGGGGGTCGCTGGTGAGGGCGGCGTCGCCGATGAGCGCCACGCCCGGCGCGGTCGGCTTCCTGTTGTGCAGCGGGTAGTCGATCGTGCCGATGATCTTCGAGATGCGCTCGGCGGCGTCGATGGGCGGCGCCTCGGGCAGGGCGCGGACGAACGCGGTGAAGCTGCCCTCCAGGTCCTCCCGGAAGGCCGGGAGCCGCTCCTTGTCCGGGAGCACCGCGAGGACCGTCACCCCGTCGTCGTTCGGGAACGCGTACGCCATGTCGGGTTCGAGGAACCAGGTGTGGCCGATCCCGTCGGGCAGCGGAAGGTTGCGGTAGTGCGCGAGGTAGCCGAAGCGCGTGTTCTCGTACGTCCGGGTGCGGATCCCGGCGTGCTCCGCCACGGCCGAGTCCTTGCCGTCGGCGCCGACCACCAGGCGCGCCCGGATCTCGCGTTCGCCGTCCGGGGTGGACGCGCGGACCCCCACGGTCCGTCCGGCCTCCCGGACCAGCCCGGTCACACGATGGCCGAGCAGCAGCTCGACGCCGGGGGTCTGCGCCGCGTGCGACCTGATCAAGGGGTCGAGGACGCTGCGCCGGATGTTGTACGCGTACGGCAACTCGGGTCCTCCCGGCGACGGCTTGGGCTCGATCCATCCCCAACGGGTGTACCAGCGGGCTGTGTTGCGAAGGGCTCCCGCCTTCTCCAGGGCCGGTACGAGGCCGAGCTCGTCCAGCACCGGATGGGCGTTGGCCGTGATGGAGTGGGTGCACAGCACCTTGTACGCCTCGGGGTCCGAGCGGCGTTCCAGCAGCGCGACGCGGACGCCGCGTCGGGCGAGCAGGATCGCCGCGGCACTGCCGGCGAGGCCGGCTCCGCTGATGACGACGTCGTAGTCGTGTTCCGCGCTCTCAGGCCTGGGCATGCGCTGATCGCCCCCTTCGGGGTGTGGTGCCGCTGACGGGAGTGGTGCAGCACCCACTGCTGTCATGCCCATGAAAACTTGTCAAGATCGCACCGGCCCGGACGGTCGCGACCTGGACCGCGGAGGTCCGGATCTCGGTCGTCCGAGGGCCCCGACCTCAGTCGTCCAGCTCCAGGCGGTGGACGCCGCGCTGGTCGACGCCGGCGACGAGGTACCGGCCGTCGGGCGAGGCCGCCAAGGACAGGACGTCCTTGTTCGGCATCGAGCGGGAGATGTTGTGCCAGGTCAGCCCGCCGTCGGTGGAGCGCAGTACGCCGCGCCCGCCGTGAACTGGACGGCGTGCACCTCGGCTTCGGACACCTGGTGCATCGTGGCCCCGAAGTCGTCCGAGTGGGACAGCCCCCACCAGCCGCCGAACCAGATCCGCCCGGGCTTGCCGGGGTCGGCCACGATGGTGTCGTAGTACCGGCCCTGGTCGCAGGTCTTCCAGTGGGCGCCGCCGTCGGTGGTGGTGTAGAGGCCGGCCGAGCTGGAGCTCTTGTACGAGATCGCCATCCGGTCCGGGTTCGCGGGGTCGACCAGGAACGCGGTTCCGTTCGCCTCGCGCGTGGCGACGCCCGACCAGGTCCGGCCGGTGTCCGTGGTCTCCTGCAGCACCACGTTGTAGAGGTAGTTGACCAGCTGCCGGCCGGACTTCGGGTCCGCCGCGGACGGCTGGAACCCGGGGGTGCTGGACGACATCAGGCGGCTGGTGGCCCAGGGGGAGCAGGCGCGGGTCCTGCCGGGCCTGCGGATCAAGCTGGCCATCGCGGACGACGCACTCGCGCTGATGCCCCTGTCGCTGGACCTGACGGACGGACGCGCGGCGGTGATCCGCCCGTCCTCGCTGCTCGACGCGCTGACGGACTACTGGCGGCTGTGCTGGACCCTGGCCACCCCCCTGCTCGCGCCACCGGAACCGACGGGATCCGGCGAGGAGTCCGCGGACCCCGGCGAGGAGGACCGGCTGCTCCTCGCCCTGCTGGTCAGCGGCTTGAAGGACGAGGCGATCGCGCGCCGGCTGGGCTGGTCGGTACGGACCATGCGCCGCCGGATGAGCCGCCTGCACGACCGGCTGGGCGCGGCGAACCGCTTCCAGGCCGGAGCCATCGCGGCCCGGCGGGGCTGGATCTGACCCGCCGCTCAGCGGCTGCGCACCGGGTCCGCCGTCCGGGGCAGGGCCAGGATCGGTGCGCCGCCGAAGTCGAGCCCGCGCAGCAGGGCGAGGAAGACCAGGGCGGTGATCGCGGAGGCGGCCGAGGCGAAGGACTGCGCGGCCAGGTACGCCTCCCAGTCCGCGTCCTCGACCAGGCCCGGCCGGCCCGCATCACGGGCGTACAGGACGGCGAACAGCACCCCGAGCGCCAGACCCGTCACGGTGAGGAAGCCGAGGACCAGAGCGGCGATCCGCATCAGCGGCACCCTCCCCGCCCGGCCCCCGGGAAGCGGAGCCACCCTGCCGAGCCACGCCAGGAAGGCCAGGGCCGCGGCGGCGAAGGCCAGCGCGATCAGGCCCCCGCCGACGGTGTCGCTGAGGCGGTGCCAGTGGGCCGAGACGGTGCTCGCCCCGATCCCCACCGCCCACAGGGCCCCGAGCAGTGCGACGAGCCCGCGCCAGTGCGGGGCCACCACGATCAGCAGCGCGAACAGGCCGGCCATCGCGATCGTGGTGTGGCCGCTGGGGAAGCTGTTGGTCACCTCGCTCGTCTGCCCGTACAGCAACGGCCGCGGCACCACGTACCGCTTGAGGACCTCGGCCACGCCCAGCCCGCCGACCAGGGTGAACAGGGCGGCCAGCGCCAGGAGCAGGCGCCTGCGCACCGCCCCGATGAGCACCACCAGGAGGCAGAAGAAGCCGAGCGAGCCCATCGTGATGGCCCGCAGGCGGCCGTTGGCCGCTTGCCGCTCGCGCCGGTCGGTGTACTCCTGCGACCCCCGCAGTGCGGCGTCCTCGAAGCGCTGCCCCGTTCCGGTGCGCACCATCAGCCAGTACACGGCCACCAGCAGCACCAGCGCCCCGGCTGCCGTGACCAGCCCCCGGCGCCGCACCAGCCCCTGCAGCCCCCTGCGCGACGTACCGCTCGACAGGCTCATGTTCCCCCTCACAACCCGAAGATGATCACTCAGGCTGACCCGCGGCAGCCGGTCCCGCACCTTGGAGCCGTCCATCCGGGGGATGTCCCGGGCGGACGGGAAGACGGTGGCGGCGCCCAAAAGACGGTGGTGGCGCCGGGAACGTCCCGGTTAGCATCCGACGATGACGATGCCGGCAGACAAGTCCCTCCACGACGCCGTGCGTCGATCCGACCTCGACTGGCCGGCCGCCCACCTCGACCCGCAGGTCTGCCCGCCGGCCGCCTTCGGACTCCTCGTCCGGCACGAGGATTCCCGACTGCGGTACCTGGGGCTGGCCCTGCTCGCCGAGCGCGTCACCTCGGGGCGGACGGGCGACGAGCGCGAGATGGCCGAGCTCGCGGGGCTGCTGCCCGCATCACTGGAGGGAACGCCGGAGGAGGCGCTCCTCCTGGCGCGGCTCCACGAACGACTCGGCCCGTATCTCCGGGGGCCCCGCCGGCCGTCGTGGCGTACGGCCGGACTGCCGGTACGGGTACGGATCGCCTGGCTGCGCGCCGAGATCCTGAACGAGCCCGCGGTGATCCGGAAGGAGCCTCCGGGCGAACTGCTCTACCAGGCCGTGCGGGAGACGACCGCCACCGGTGCACACCGGCCGGAGCAGCTCGTGAACGAGCTGGTGGGCAGCGGCGATCCGGTGCTGCAGGGCGAGGGGCTGCGGCTGGCCCGGCAAGGACTGCACGCCGGCCTGCTGGCGCCCGTACTGGTACGCGCACACGTGATCGGGCTCCTCGGCAGCGCCGGCCCGGCCGTCGTCGTCGCCGCGCTGGAGGAACTCGCCCAGCCCTGGGCGGCGTCGGAGCCCCTGCCGGCGGGGCGGCTGACGCCCTTCCTCGCCGCCGCATCGGCGGTCACACGGCCCGGGGCCGCCGATGCCGCACTCACGGCCGCGGCTCACCACGGACACCGCGGCCTGCTCCGGCAGGCCATCGACGACCCGGATCTGCCACCGGGCCTTCGCCGGCGCGGGATGGAACTGCTCGGTGATCTGGCGGACCGCGGCGACATCGGCGCCCTGACGGCGATCGCCGCACGGGACCCGCTGCTGTTCGGAGCGCCGGCGGTGACCTGCCTGCGCGGGCTCCACCGGCGCGGGCACTTCCCGGACGCCCCGCACGTCCCGTCCGTCATCGGCCTGGCGCTGGCCGATCACTCGATTCCGCCCCGCGAGGTCGCGACGATCCTGTTCACCTGCCGGCACGAGACGCTCCGCGTCCTGGTCGACGTAGCCGCAGGCGATCCGAGCTGGCCGCGGCGACTCGCCCTGCTGGTCGCCCTGGCCGGACAGGGGGCGCAGGACCTGTCGATCGGGGACGCCGTCACCCGGGTCCTCCCCTCGGCTCCCGCGCCGGGTCCGTTCCTCGACGCGATCCGTGCGCTGCGCCACGCGGATGCCGAAGACGCCGTGATCGCGCTCCTGCCCTCGGCGCCCGCAGCGGCGCTGGACGCTCTGGAGGCCATCGGCGGGCACCGGACGCCGACGGCGCTGAGGGAAGGGCTCGGCCTCGTCGCGGAGGAGGGCGGGGGAGAAGGGGAGAGGCGCGCGGGAGAGCCGGAGGCGGGCGAGGGAGAGCCGGAGGCGGGCGGAGGAGAGATCGCCCCGCATCTCCGCGCCGTACGCCATCGCGCCCTTGAGGTGCTGTGGCACCTGACCGACGATCCGTCACGGCGGCGTGCCCTCCTCGTCCGCCTCGATCCCGCCGATCTGCCGACGCGCATCGCGGCGGACCTCGGCGGGCCGGACGAGCAGGAACTGGCCCTCCTGAGCTCCCATCTGGACCCGGACCAGCCGGTGGCCGCACTGTGCCGACTGGCCGCACACGGCGGCGCGGGCACGCTGCCGGTCATCGCGGACCTGCTGCTGCGCGTCGTGGCCGAGCTGGCGGCGTCCCGGGAGCCGGGCGCAGCCGCCCCGCGACCCGACGGCGGACAGCAGGCCCGACAGCAGTCCGAGGACTCGCCCTGGGAGCCGGCCCGACCGCCGGGCGGGGAGCCCGTGGTACCCCAGGAGATCCTGGACGCCGTACACGGCCTCGGCCGCCGGCTCCACGAGCGGGGACGGATCAGACCGGCCTGCCTACTCGACGCGCAGACCCCAGAAGAGGCGGGGCACGCCCTCGTCGCGACCCTGGCGCTCGATCTGCTGGACCGGCCCGGACTGTCGAGCGGCGAACAGGCGGTCCTGCTCGAACTCCTGCTCCGAGCCCCCTACGCACGCACCCGTGCACGGGTGCACCGCCTGCTGCGGCACCGCGACCGGCACGTGCGCAAGCACGTGATCGCGCTCCTCGCCCGCGAGGCCACCGGGGACGACGCGCAGGCCCTGTCGGCGACGCTGATCACGCTGACCACCGCCTCGGACATCCAGACCGTCCGGCAGGCGCTGCTCGCCCTCGGTCACGCGCGGGCCCGCTGGGCCTCCTCCGCGATCGCCGCATGTCTCGGCCATCCGAACATGAACGTCAAGAAGACCGCCGCGGAGGTCCTGGTCCGCGCGGGCACACCCGTGGCGGTACCGGCGTTGCTCTTCTGGCTCGGACGCCACGACAATCCGGGCCTGCGCGGCACCCTCATCGCGGCGTTGCGCGCCATCCTCAAAGACGCGTACCCGGCGACCGTCCTCGCCGCCGCCGAGCACAGCGACCACGGCCGTCCCCGTGAACTGCTGCTGGCAGGCCTCGACGGCGCTCTGCCGGTGCGCTCGGTCCTCGCACTGGACGAGCAGGCGTCACTGGTCGCCCCGACCCTGCTCGCCCTGGTGGCGACCGGTCGCGTCGGCCTCGCCGCCGGGACGGTCGAGGACCTGTCGACGGCCCTGGCCAGGCACGGGATCACCACGCCCGCCGCACCCCGGTCCGCGGCGGACACCGGAGCCGACCGCGACGTCGACGCGCTGGAGGCGGAGGGCTGGCACGCCCCGACCGCGCTGCGCCTCGCCGCGCGACACGAGGCGCCGCGCCCCTTCGGACTGCGGGCGCTCCGGCCCCTGCTGCCGGACTGGCTGCGCCTGGCCGCCTCCGAACCCGCCGAGCGAACTCGCGTCCTGCGGTTCACGCTCCGGCTCTGCCCCGCGCCGTGGGAGGCCGGGGAACTGGCGGCCTTCGCCCGGTCCACCGGGGTCCTGCTCGACGGGCTCGCCGAGGCCCCGGCGGAGGACCGGCACGACCTCATGGCGGTACTCGAAGCGATCGCACCGACCCTGCCGGCGGTCGAGAAGCAGGCCGTCACCGCGGCGGTACGCGCGCTGCCCCGCGCCTCCGCGGACAGCCCGTCCACACTGACGCTGCTCCGGAGCCTCGGCGCGGTACTGGTCCGCGCCGACCTCGAACAGGCCATGGAATCAGCCCGGTTGGGTGCCAGTCCCCGGCAGGCCGAGACCGCCGTCCTGAGGGACGCGTTCGCCACCTCGCAGTCTCCGGCGGCTACCGCGGCTACCGCGGCTACCGCGGCTACCGCGGCCACCGCGCCGGCCGAGGCAGAGGCAGAGGCCGAAGCCGAGGCAGAGGCAGAGGCCTGGCGCGCCGAGCTGGAGGCCGCGGTGTGCACACCGGGCGCCCTGGAGGAGTTCCGCCGACGCTGCCGACAGCACCACGGCGTCCAAGGCCACGGCTCCCGGGACCGCCTGACCGCGCTGATCGAGGTCCACTCCTCGGCCGGCCCCGAGGTCCGCGTCGCCCTCGTCGACTGGATGACGGAGCTCCAGCCCCTCGACGCACCACCGTGGACCATCGCCGAAACCGCCCGCGCCAAGGCTCCGCACCCGCGGACCGTACGCATCGACGACCTCGACCAGCCCCGTTCGGCGGCCTTGCGGGACCGCCTGCTGGCCATGCTGCAGGCACCTGCGCCGGACCGCCGGCACACCGCGGCCCTCGCGCTCCTCGAATGGCCCGAGCTCGAGTGCGGGCTCCCCGTGCTCCGCGCGTTCCTCCGGGGCCGCATCGACGTACCCGTCAGCGCCGGCCTGACCCGCGCACTGAGCGCGATCGACGAGGAGGAACTCCGCGCGGACGGCGTCCTGCACGACAGGGTCGCCCTCGCGGCAAGCGAACTCGACCCGTCGGACCTGGAGCCCCTGGTCCCGCTGCTGCTCGAATGGTGGGAGCACGACCCGCCGTCCGGCAGCTCCGCAGCCGGGCAGGCGCTGGGCCGGGTCCCCGCCGACGTGCTGGCGGAGCGCCTCGCGGCCCGTCTCGACGCCGGAGCCTGGGGGTTCCTCGACCTGCTCGGCGGGCGTCCCCTGCTGCGCACCCCCGCGCTGACGCGAACCTGCCGGCGGCTGCGCGCCGAAGGACGCGACGACCTCGCCGACACCCTGCTCCTCGTGGATGGTCCGCTGCGCCGCCCGGACACCGTGCAGCAGGACGCCGACGCGCTGGAAGCACTCCGCGACCGCGGCCCGGCCGCGTCGACGGCGGCGTCCCAACCCCTTTCCCGGGAAGGCTTGTTGGAGCTGGCCCGTACGGGTGACCCGGTGCAGGTACGCCAAGCACTCACGCGACTGGCCGAGGGCCACAGCGGCCCGGACGCGGACCGGGACCCCGGCCTGCGGGACCTGATAGGGGAGTTGCTGCACCATCCCATGCCCAAGGTCCGCCTGCACGCCCACCGGACCTCACGGGCCGTGCTGGACCGTCAGACCTACCTCCACCACACCTCGATCCTGCTGCACGACCCCCAGCCGGACCTGGTGCGCACGGCGATCCGGACCCTCTGCCACGCGACCTGGGCACCCGCGATCCCCGCGGTGACCGGACTGTTGGAGCACTCCCATCACGTCGTCCGCAGGGCCGCGGCCGAGGGGCTCGTCGTCATGGGAGCCCCGGCGGTCCCATCTCTCCGACACGCCGCCGGCCACGCCCGGCCCGACAAGCGGTCCGTCTACGCAGAGCTCCTCGAACAGATCAGGCAGGGCAGTCCGTGAGGGTTCCCTTGTCCGGCCGGGGCGTCGAGGGAACTCCGGCTGCCGCGAGGTGCCCGACCCGGTCGCGGGTGGTCAGGTACCTCGCTGCGCGGTGGGATCAGCCCCTTGCGTGCTGGTGGAGACTGGCCGCCAGGAGGTGGGAGTCGAGCAGGGAGACGTCCGCCGTCCTGTCCGCCCGTGCGTAGCCGGCCAGCATCCGTTTGGTCAGGACGAGGGCTTCGGGTGAGCGCCGGACGAGGGGCCTGGTCCAGGCATCGATCACCTTGTCCAGCTGGTCGAGCGGGGCGGTCCGGTGGAGCAGGCCGATGCGGTGGGCCGTGGCGGCGTCGAAGACGTCGCAGGTGAGCATGAGCTCGCGGATCCTGGACGCGCCGACCTCGGAGACCAGGCGCCCCATCGCCCCGCCCCACGCGGGCGGCAGCCCTATGCCGACCTCCGGCATGCGGAAGCGGCTGGTGTCGGCGCCGGCGCGCAGATCGCAGAAGGCGGCGAGGGCGAGACCGGCGCCGATGACCCGCCCGTGCAGCCGGGCGATGGTGACCGCGTGGGTGTTCTCCAGGGCCTGGCACAGGCGGTGCGCCTTGTCCGCGATGCGCCGCAGGCCCACTCCGGACGGATCGGCGGTCAACGCCTCCTGGTACTCGCCGCGGTCGGCGCCCAGGCAGAAGTCCGTACCCCGTGACGACAGCGTCAGGATCCGGACGTCGGGTCTCTCGTGCAGGTCGTCGAGCAGGGTGGTGAGATCGTCGAGGACCGCGGCGTCCAACGTGTCGCCCTGCCCCCAGGGGTTGAGGCGGACATGCAGTACGGGGCCGTCCTGCTCGGTGCCTATCGCCTTGGGGGCGGTCCGAACCTGTGCGGGGGAGGGGGAGAGGGCGGCGCGGGGGGAGGCGGTCGGGATGGGGGTCGGTTCGGTCATGCGACTGCTACGTCCAGGTTCAGGAGTCGTCGGAACGCCACGCGGGGCGCCATCGACGGGGGGCGTACGAGGGTGAGGCGGGGGAGGCGCCGGACGAGCTGGTGGAGCAGGGTCTGGGCTTCGATGCGGGCGAGCGGGGCGCCGAGGCAGTAGTGGATGCCGCCGCTGAACGCGAGGTGGTCGGGGGCGCGTTCGGGGTCGAACCGGTCCGGGTCGACGTGCCTGGCCGGGTCCCGGTGCGCCGCTCCGATCATGAGGTGGACCATCTCGTCGCGGCGGATCTCGAAGCCTCCGAGCACGGAGTCCTGCGATGCGACCCTGCTGATCACGTGGGTGGGCGGGTCGTAGCGGAGGGTCTCCTCCACGAAACCGGCCACGAGGTCGGGGTTGTCGGCGACCATGGCCCAGCGGTCCGGGCTTTCGACGAGCCGCAGCGTCATCGTGGAGAGGAGGGTCGCGGTGGTTTCCAGGGCGGCCAGCAGGACGAACAACACCAGGAAGTAGACGGCCTCGTCGGCCTTGTCCTGGTCGGGCTCGATCGCGTCCCACGTCTGGATCCACCGGGTGACGGGGTCGTCTCCGGGGTGGGCGCGCCGATCGCGCACCAATTCCATGAAGTAGGTGCGGAGTTCCGCCGTGGCCGCATCGGACAGGGCCAGTTGGCTGGCCGACGGCAGCAGCTCCTGGGTGAAGACCTGGTCGTGCGTCAGCTCTCGGAGGCGGGGCCAGTCGGCCTGCGGCAGTCCGAGCCAGTCACCTATGGTGGCCACCGGCAGTTCCTCGCAGACGAGTTGCGAGAAGTCCGCCTCGCCGGTGCGTATTCGCTCGGTGAAGGCGTCGAGGAGTTGATCCGAGGTCCGCTTCACGTTGCGTCCGATGCGCTCCACGGTGCCCCGGTCGAACGAGCCGGCCGCCCGCCGCACCTTGGTGTGGTCCGGGGGGTTGAGCGCGGCGAGGGTGTTGCCCATCTCGCGCGAGGAGGGGGCGTTCCAGCGCGTTCCGGGCCCCTGGCGCTCCCGCCACGCCTTGTCGGGCTCCAGCCATTGACGGCTGCGCAGAACCTGGTCGCAGGCGGCGAAGCCCGTCACGGCGAAACCGCCCCAGGGGGCGGGCACCACCTCGCCGCGCGCGAGGAGTTCGTCGTATATCGGGAAGGGGTCGGCCTGCCCTCTGGCCGTCCGGAGACGGGAGAAGAGGGAGGCGGACGCGCGGCGGTCGTACGTCGGAGTTACGGCAACGCCCATGTGGCGGCTCCTTTCTGAGAACCAGCCGCCATGCATACCCGCATGATCGTTAGGCATCCGCTACCGCCGAGTACTCAGGGTGTTACCTGAATCACATATTCCTCATTCGCCTCTGGTCCACGCCAGGAAGCGGCTGAACAGGCCTCCCTTGGGCTGCGACGCGGCAGGGGCATGCGTCCCCGAAGGGCCGGTGTGGGTGGAGGGGGTGGCCGTCTGCTGCTGGGGCGTCTGGCCCGCGTTCGACCCTGCCGACCAGGCGGTCCCGGCGGACGCGGCCGACTCGGTTCCCTGGGCAACGGCCCTCGGGGTGAAGCGGATCGGAAGAGTGACCAGCGAGCGGCTCCACGGGCTCGGTGCCCACGTGAGCGCCTTGAACGGGACGCGCAGCTCGACGTCGTGAAGCTGGTTGAGCAGCGTCTCGACGGCCGTCACGGCGATCATGAAGGCCGGGTCCTTGGCAGGGCAGGCGTGCGGGCCCGCTCCGAACGCCAAATGCGCCTTGGCGCTGAGCTGTTCGCGGTGCTCGGTCAACTTCGGGTCGGTGTTGGCAGCGGCGAACGAGACGAGGATCGGGTCGTTCGCCCGGATCACCCGGCCGCCGATCTCGACGTCGTGAGTCGGGTAGTGCGCCGCGTAGTTGGAGATCGGCGCGTAGTTCCAGAGGGTCTGGGAGACCGCGTCCTCGACCGGGAGCCCGAGCTGCCACTCGTCTCCGAGGTACAGGGCGCTGCTGGTGCCGATGGCGGCGGTCAGCGGCGCGGTGCCACCGGAGAGCAGGGTGACCAGCTGGTGCAGCACCTCCTCGTCGGTCAGCCCGGCCGAGTGCTCCATCAGGCGCGTCGTCAGGTCGTCCGTCGGCCGCCGCCGCTTGAGGGCGATCAGCTCGGTGAGCGCCCCGCCGAGCACCTCGTCGGCCCCGGGGGTCCCCTCGAAGATGCCGCTGATCCCGGCGATCACGCGGTCGCCGATCTCGGGCGGGCAGCCGAACAGCTCGCTGAAGACCAGCAGGGGCAGCGGCTGGGCGTACTCGGCCATCAGCTCCGCATGGCCGCGGACGTCGGTACTGAACTGACTGATCAGGTAGTTGGCGGACTGCTGCGTCTGCCGGATGAGCTGGTGCTCGTTGACCGTGGCGAGACTGTCCGTAACGGCCCTGCGCAGGCGGGCGTGTGCCGCACCGTCACTGAAGAGCGCGTTGGGGCGGTACCCCATCATGGGCAGCGCCGGGCTGTCGGCCGGGACGCGGCCTTCGTTCAGGGCGTTCCAGCGTCGGGAGTCGCGCACGAAGGAGGCGGGGTTCTGCAGGACGTACAGCGCGGCGTCGTAGCTCGTGACGAGCTCGACCTGGACGTCGGGGGCGATGTCCACGGGCGCACTGGGACCGTACGCACGCAGCTGTGCGTAGTGGCCGTCGGGGTCGGCTCCGAACGAAGGGCCGTACATCTGGACGTTCCCGTGCGCGGGGCAGCCGGGAGGTATCTCGTGCGGGTCACGTGGCTGTTGCATTCCTGCGCTCCTAGCCGAGTTGGGACATGAGGTGTTTCACGAGGGTGATGAGGGCCCGCGCGGAGGAGTTCTCGTCCCGTACGTCGCACTCCACGACAGGGGTCTCGGCGCTGAGGTTCAGGGCCTCGTGCACCTCGTCGAGCGGGTAGTGCGTGGTGCCCTCGAAGTGGTTCACGGCGATGGCGTACGTCAGGCCGAAACGTTCGACGAGGTCCAGGACGGGGAAGGACTCGTGCAGGCGCTCCGGGTCGACGAGGACCAGCGCGCCCAGAGCACCCCGGGAGAGCTCCTCCCACATCTCCTTGAAGCGCTCCTGGCCGGGCGTTCCGAAGAGGTAGAGCACCAGGGTGTCGCTCAGGGTGAGCCGGCCGAAGTCCATGGCGACGGTGGTGGTCGTCTTGTCGGGCGTGCCCGACAGATCATCGAAACCCACGCTGGCTTCGGTGATCTCTTCCTCGGTCCGCAGGGGCTCGATCTCCGAGAGACTGCCGATGCAGGTGGTCTTGCCGACCCCGAAATGCCCCACGATGAGGATCTTCACCGCATGGGAGACATCTGGATCCAGGTACACGCGTTACGCTCCGAATCGATTCTTCAGGCCCTCGAGCACGGCACTGACCAGTTCTCTGTCGACACGTTCGGCGCGCGGTATCGGGGTCCTCGCGAGGATGAGATCGTCCTCCTCCAACTGCGCCAGCAGGATGCGGACGACGCCCAGGGGCAGGTGCGTGTGCCCCGCCACCTCGGCCACGGACAGGAAGCCGTTCGCGACCAGGTCCATGACCCGCCCCGCTTCCGGGGACAGCGTGCGCGCTGCCACCTGTCCGATCTCCGCCGCCGCCGTCACGAGCGTCGTGTGCTCGTACTCGTGGTCCGGGGGCAGTGCCCGTCCGTTCGTGATCACGAAGAGGGGGACTAATGGAGACGTCAGTTCCAGCTCGTCGTCGTGTCCGAGACCTTCAGGCATGGCCAGTCCCCTTCCCCGGTGTCGCCGTCGCGGTCAGTCTGGGAACCACCTCGTGCAGACGCGTGGTGAACTGCTCGATGTCGCAGTCGTGTTCGGCGGCCGCGGCCAGGAAGGCGTCGGGGCCCGCCGCCATCAGGAAGATCCAGCCGTGCTGGAACTCGATGACCGTCTGACGCCATTCCGCGTCCTCGATGACCCCCGCGAACTGGGAAGTGACCCGGCTGTAGGCGTGGATGCCCGTCATGGCCGCGGAGATGGTGTCCGCGAGGTCGCGGCTCATCCCGTTGGTCGCCCCACGGGGAAGGCCGTCCGATCCCAGCAGCACGGCGTGGCGGGCACCCTTCACCTCGGACATCACCCGGTCGAGCTCACCGAGTACGAATCCCGAGTCGCCCGGGACCGGCTGCCGGGGTGCGCTCCCGCGTCGCACTCCGGCGTCCTCGGTGTGCACGCGCGGCGGCGAGGTGAGGTTGTTGCCCAGCCGTGCGACGAGGCGGTGCATGCGGAAGGAGATCTGTTGCATGTCCACATCGGGCGCGGCCGCGGCGGCGAGGTAGGAGCCCTGCCCCGCCCCGATCAGGAAGCTCCAGCCGTGCGAGAACTCGATGATGGTCTGGTTCCACTGCCGGTCCTCCTCCGGTCCGGCGAAGTGGGCCGTCGCCCGGCTGAGCGACTGCATCCCGGCCATGGCCGCGGAGATGGTGCGCACGTCCTTCTCGGCCAGGCCTTCGGTCGCGCCGCGAGGAAGGCCGTCAGCGGACAACAGGACGGCGTGCCGTGCACGGGGCACGTTGTGCACGATGTCCTCGAGCATCCACGACAGATCTGCGGTCATGCCTCTTCGGGCCCTTCGAACGAGGTGGCGTCAAGGTTGCGGCCGGAGAGCGTGCCGCGCTGGAAGGCACCCAGGCTGCGCCCGGAAGCGCGGCCCGTCTCTCCCGAGATCCGGGGCGCCGGCGCGGTGGTGTCGGGATCGGGGACGCTCGCGATGGGCGCCTGACGCGCGCCGCGCTTGGGAAGCCCGTGCATCGTGCGCGACGTCGCGCTGTGCGGCACCGTGCTCTGCGGCGTCGTGCCGTGCGAGGTCGCGCTCTGCGGCGGCCGGTTCTCGGCGGCGCGCCGGATCTCGCTGACCGGGGCCTCCTGGACGGGCGGAATCTCCTCCATGGTCCACAGCTCCTCGGGCAAGAGGACGACGGCCCGGACGCCGCCGTATCGGGAGACTCCGGTGACATCGACCTTGAAACCGTGCTGACGCGCGATCAGGCCGATGACCGGGAAGCCGAACTTCGGCTGGGTCCCGAGCTGCGAGAGACGGGGGGCGATTTCTCCGGAGAGCAGTGCGGTCGCCCGCTGCCGCTCTTCGTCGTTCATGCTGACGCCGGCGTCGTCGATGACGATGCACAGGTTGTTCTGGACGCGCTGGAACGTCACTTCGATCGGCGCGTCGTGCTGCGAGAAGCTGGCAGCGTTGTCGAGCAGCTCCGCCACGGCGAGGGCGACGGGCGCGACCGCCGACGCCTTCAGGGCGAGACTGGTCTGCTGCATGATGGCGACCCGGTGGAAGTTGCGGATCTGGCCCTGGGCGCTGCGCACCACGTCGTAGACGCTGGCGGGCCTGTTGCGGCGGCCGAGCGGCGCACCGCACATGACGGCGATGCCCTGAGCCTTGCGCGCCATCTGGGCGTTGGCGTGGTTGACGTCCAACAGGTCGCTGAGGACGGTGTGTCCGCCGTACTTGCGCTGGATGCCGTCCAGAAGCAACGTCTGCTCGGCGGCGAGGCTCTGCAGGAGGCTGGCGGCACCCTTGAGGACGGCCTTGGTGTTCTCCTCAGCGGCTTCCTTGGCTTCGCGGAGCGTGGCGTCCTGCTCGACCCGGAACCTCTGCAGTTCGGCGCGCGACACGTGCAGGTGGCTGTCCGCCGCGAGCAGTTGGTGCCTGAGTTCGGCCTCGGTGTGCTCCTTCTTCGCCCCCAGCGCTCTGTTGCGGGCGACCAGTGCCACGACCGCGGCCACGGCTATCGCCGCCACCGCAACCAGGCACCACACAAGTGCGTCTCGATTCATGGAAACCTTTCCCGGCGCGTGCCATGCGGACGGCTGCAGATACACCTCGCGAGGCCCCGCAACACAGCTGATCGGCACGGTTCACCCGGTGTTGCGCGGTGATCATGCCGCCGATCCAAATCAGCATCTGCGTCAAAATGAATCAAGATCACAGATGCCGGGATGCTATCACCGGATCTGTAGCTCCCCGGACGCCCGCTATGGCGCCCGATCCGCCCAACCGGAGTGTTACGGCCGGGGGTTGACATGGCCTTTCGATCCCTCCGTACCGGCCATCGGTCACGCCCCGCGCCACCCGTCCGTTAAGCAGTTCTTCACGAGAGGGGTGGCGATCTCTCACATCCATCTGTCCCGGGAAGGGCCCATCGGCAGGTGGGTGCAGGTTCAATCACGCTGGCCGAATGTGGGCTTTTGCCCCTGTTCATCTACATCTCATCAAGATCGGAACCGGGATCCGGGATAGGGGTGTTCTCGTCGCTATTGCCCCGCATTGTGGGGCGGGCGAACGAGCGTGGTGGCGCTGAGGGGATGACGCCGTCGGAGTGCGAGCAGCCGAAGCGTCCGCGCAACCGGCTCCGCGAACCGGAAGATGATTTCCACCGAAACGAAGGGCGCCCGCGGCGCCTCCCGTGTCACCCGGGAACTAACGGGCTTAAGGGAGACCGGCCGACCGCACATCACAGCGGGATGTGCGGCGGCACGGGGTACACCGGCGCATAAGAGGTGTCGGGTCGAGGAACGGCAATGCAATGGCGGAGTGGTTCGCCGCCCGCACCGAAACGAATTGTTGAGTGACGAACGATGGCCCAAAACGCCGAAACCCGCAGGGCCGTTCCGATGGGGCGGCGGCCCGGCCGGACGGCTCCGATCGTGGGCGCCGGCGGCACGTACGGGGCCGTTCTCGCCGGCGACGTCCTGCGCCAGGACCCGGTGGCGCTCATGATCGACTCTCGGCCTGGCGGCGCGATTTCGCTCTTTCCCCCGCCGTGGCCGTGCCGGTTCTCTTGGCTCGTGCGCCGGTGCGGCGACCACATGACCACAACCCGCCCCCTGGAGGACTCATGGCATCGGACGCGAACCAGGAGTGGAAGCTCGACGGCGGAACCGCGTGGATACGTCCCTCGAGCGACAAGGGCCTCGTCAAGCCGCTCGTCCTGGCCAGCAAGGCAGGACCGGGGGAGACGGACCTGGCCGCGCTGCGGGCCCGGCTCTACTCCACCCCGGACTCATTCGGCGAAGCGGCGCGCGCCCGCGGCCACGACCTGATCCTGGTCGGCTTCAACGACGGCGCCGCCCCCCTGGCCGACCTGGCGGACACGGTCACGGAAGCCCTCCGTCGGACGGCGGCCGAGCAGACGGGCGACGCCCCCCTCACCGTGGGCGGCATCGCCAGGGGAGCCCTCGCGGTCCGCTACGCCCTCGCCGAGATGGAGCACCGGCAGGAGAACCACCGGACGGGGACGTATTTCTCCTTCAACGGAACGGCGCCCTCCCCGGAGGAGAACACCGAGTCTGCGGTCCGGGGCAGTTGGCCGCAGCTGCCGCAGAAGCTCAAGCTGACCATCGGCGACGTCCCCGACGACCTGAGCGACGACGACTTCGACGACACCACCACGTCCCCCGCGGACCCGGAAGGCCTGCTCATCCCCGGCGCCCAAGTCACCTGGCTCCTGAACCACCTGGCCTAGGGTCGGGCAGCCGGGCAGCCGGGCAGCCGGGCAGCCGGGCACGAGCCGCCGTCATCGCGGCGCCCTGCGGACCGGCCGGGGCTGCGGGGGCTTGCCCGGGGCCGGCGGGCGGAGAATCCGAGTGGCGCGCAGGCCGCACCGGCAACAAGACTGCGCAGGTGAGCGATTGCTACCCCTGCCGCACCCCCTGGCCCGACGACCGCTCGGCACTCTGCTGGTGGCTCCCCACCTTCTGGCGCCGCAACCACCCGGCGTCGTGACCCGTGAGGACGGCTCCCCGGTGAGCGGTCACCTGCCGTCCGCCACGTCCTCCGGTTCGTGGTGCGGGTACGCCCGGGCGCGCTTTCCCTGGTACGAACGCACGTCGGCCCCGCGGCCCGCCGCCGCGATCCGGTCGAGCAGCTCCGCGGCCACCGGGGCCGTCCTGAGCGAAGAGTTGAGCGTGTCGAGCAAGTCCAGCAGGGTCCTCATCGGCGCCGCGGCCATGTGCTCCAACAGCGCGTGCCGTCGATCCTCGGGGAGCGTCATCAGGTCGGCGGCAAAGGGCTCACCCAGCCCCACGGCGTGGATGCGCCGCATGAGGTTTCCCAACGGGAGTCGGACGAGGTGCTTGTCACCGCGGTGGGCGAGCTCCGCGAGAACGGCCACGACGTGATCTGCGGGATGGTAGGAACCTGCGGCCTCCGACAGGCTCCGCCGGACCGGTGCGTTTTCGTCGGACAGGAGCGAGATCACCTCCAACACCTCAGCGGCAGGTCGGTCCGTCTCCATGAGGCACACCAGGACGTCGGACGATATGAGCCAAGGCTCGCTGTGCCAGTGGCGGTGCAGCACCGCCAGCTCGGGCACGGACCGGAACCGGGCGGCGCTCCGGACGAGACGGGATATGAAGGTCACCGAGAACGGACCCCGCATCATCACGTCACCGATCTCCGTGACCACGTCGAGGGACCGGGCCTGCGCGACATCGCTGAGCAAGGACTCCCCCCTGGAATGCTCACGCGCCTCCCCGAGCCATTGCAGCACCACCACGATCTCCTCGGCCGGACGTGCCCACGCCACGTCTGCCAACTCGCGGCCCAGCGCGCGTACGTCACCGCCGGAACGGAACCCCTCAAGGCGCTCCATCAGCACCCCGATCGGCCCCCCGTCGTCCCGCTGCAGCTCGGCCAGTTCCTCTTCCATGGCCAGGACCCGGTCCTCCAAGTCCCGGCAGCGGGTCTCCGCATCGGCCCGTAGGGCGGACGTGTCGGCCAGATCGGCGCGAAGCCTCGCGATCTCGGCGAGGAGGGTGTCGCGGACGGTGGTGTACTCGTCGAGCGCGGTGCGGAGCTCGACCTCGCGGCGGGTGGCGGCGGTCAGGTCCGCCGACCAGTCGCGGTTGAGCGAGTCGAGCTCGCCCCTCACGGACAAGACCTCCGCCTCGCGCTTCGCCAACAGGTCGTGCAGCGCCTCCTCCTGACGGGTCAGGCGGGCGATCGTGCGCTGGGAGCGCATCATCTCGTGGCGGAGGCACTCCAGTTCGTACCCGGAAGGGTTGGTGGCCTGCAGGGCCGCCAGGCGTTGGCGGTGCACCTCGGCCTTGGCCTCTTCTTTGAGAGGGGCTCCCAGCTTGTGCTCCGCCTCGCGGATGAGGCGGCCGATGAAGTCCTCGGTGGCGACGCGGCGCCCGCGCAGGAAGCGGGAGACGGTGGCAGCGTCCAGGGCGACGCGGACGGCGTACGCCTCCTGCGAGACGCCCAGGGTCTTGAACAGGCCCGTCAACGTGTTGCCGAGGGTGGCAACCTCCGGCACCTCGCCCCGCTCGGTCGCGGCCGAACTCGCAGCTGAGCGGGCCATCTCCGGCATCCCGGCCTCCCCCGTGCCTTGCACCCGTACTGGCAACCCTTGCGGCTGTCGCAGCCTAACCCGGCCCTCCCACGCTGAGGTCGTCAATCAGCCGCCCCTGGAAGGAAACCGATCCATGGCCACCGTCTGGACCTCGACCATCGCCGGCGCCCGGTGGGCCGCGCGGGTGCTCATCGTCGGGCTCGCACTCGTGCCCGTCGTCATCGTGACCCTCGCCTCCGTACCCGCCCTGCTGGTGCTTCCGTTCTCCCGCCGCCGCAGCGCACAGGCCACCACCATCGTGCGCCAGCTGATCGCGTGGACCCGGGGTCTGCTGCTCACCAGCCGGGAGCGCTGAGACCCTGGGCCCCGGGGCCAAGGAGGGGATCAGCCCTGCTGTTCGCTGACGTTGACCATCCACGTGATGCCGAACTTGTCCGTGCACATGCCGAAGACGTCGCCCCACATCTGCTTCTCCAGGGGGACGGACACCGTGCCGCCGGCGGACAGCTCGTTCCAGTAGCCTCGCAGCTCGTCCTGGTCGTCGCCGCTCAGGCTCACCGCGA
The DNA here is from genome assembly GCF_042880975.1 of Streptomyces sp. NPDC058289. Lineage (NCBI taxonomy): Bacteria > Bacillati > Actinomycetota > Actinomycetes > Kitasatosporales > Streptomycetaceae > Streptomyces > Streptomyces sp. NPDC058289. The sequence goes on along the minus strand of NZ_JBHVYI010000041.1, from coordinate 11,290 downwards.
TGTTGTTCCCGGGCTTGTGTTCCGTCCCGGGCGGGTTGTCGGCGCCCATCAGGGTGAATCCCCTGGGCGTCTCGAGCATGCCGTGCATGATCTTGTCGGAGTATCCGGGGGGCGCCTCGGAGCCGAATCCGCCGTAGGTGTGGACGGCCAGATCGCCGCCGAACACCTCCTTGTAGAACTCCATGGCCTGCTTCGCATCGCCGGCGAAGCTGATGTACGGGTTCAGGCGAGAGGACACGTTCGCTCCCTTTGTGACGAATGGTCAGTGCGGGGCAGCCTATGTGTGCGGCGTGCGTACGGAGGGTTCCCCCGGGCCGTCCGTCTGCCTCGTGTCGCACACCCGTAGAGGCGGGCCGCATCGCTCCGAAAGGAGTGCGGGGCCCGTTCGTGTATCTGACGTGGGGAGAGTTGCCGGCCGGCGGAGCGTTCACGATGTTCCGCCGCGCCGAGCTGATGCTCGACGACCTCCCGCTGCAGGCCGTCGAACGGGGCGCAGCCGAATCGCGGCTCGGACGGACGGATGCCTGCGGGATGCCCGTGTGCGCTGCGGTGCGCCCGCCCGCGCTCACCTGGAGCTGAGCACCGTGCACCGTACCGCCGACGTCGGTCGGCTGCGCGGCGCCCTCGGCGGGCACGTGGCCCTCCAGATGCACCTGCGTGCCGTCGAGGTGGAGGCGGAAGTCGAAGAACGGGCAGCACTGCTGCTCGGCAGCGGCGAGCACGGTCAGGGCCACGGCCCGCTCCACGGCAGGGTCAGGCGCAGCCCGTCGGGGATCTGGGCCCGGACGGCGCCGCCGACGGCCTCACGCCGGCGTCCGTTCGGCAGTCAGGAGCCTGGCGCCCTCGTAGGAGCGCAGGGGGGCGCCGGAACACCGGAACGCTCGGCCGGCCGGGAGATCCGCATCGTGCTCACACCGTCGACGAGAAACCTTCGACCCGGGTCGAAGGTCAAGCCGTCAAACCCCACGGAGGCGTCGCGTCGCGCCAACCCATCCGGGAGGGGTCAGCCGGAGACGCAGAACTCGTTGCCGACAGGGTCCTGCAAGGTGGTCCACTCAAAGCCCGGCGCAGTGTGCTCGCCGACGACCTTCGCGCCCATCGTCACGAGCCGGTCGACCTCGCCCCTGCGGTCCGGAGAGTCGAAGTCGATGTGCACACGGTTCTTACCCGGTTTGGCCTCGGGCACGCGCTGGAACCCCAGGACGAGCGGCCGGGCCGCGAGGATGACGAACTCGCCGAAGTCCTCGGCAACTTCAACTCCCAGAGCCGCAGCCCACCAGTCGGCGAGTTCCCGGGGCTCCGCACAGTCGATCGTGATCATCTTTGCCGACAGCGTCATGGGCTTCACCGTAGGGGAGGAGGGACGTCCGACGCGTGCAGCCACTGTCCGGCAACTCGGTGAACCTTCCCGGTCGGAGCACTGGTTGACATGGTGCATGGTGCATGGTGCCCGGCCCGGCCCGGCCCGGCCCGGCCCGGCCCGGCCCGGCCCGGCACTAGCCTCCGATGTCGCGCCTCTGGACATCGTCCAGTGTTTCGCGCCGTACGAGCGTCCGGGCCGCGCCCTCGTGGACCGCGATCACCGGGGGCCGGCCGACCATGTTGTAGCCGGAGGCCATCGACAGCTGGTACGCACCCGCCACGGGAACGGCGAGCAGATCTCCGGGACGGACGTCGCCCGGCAGTTCCACATCGCCGGCAAGGACGTCGCCGGCTTCGCAGTGCCGGCCCACGACCGTCGTCCTCCGCGGGTCGGCCGTCGACTGGCGGCCGATGAGGCGGGGCGCGTAGCGCACCCCGTACAGGGCGGGCCTCGGGTTGTCGCTCATACCGCCGTCGACGGCGACGAAAACGGTCTCGCCCGTGCGCTTGACGGCCAGTACGCGGTACAGGGCGACTCCGGCCGGCCCGACGACGCCGCGCCCCGGTTCGATGACGAGCCGGGGTACGGGCAGGCCCGCGGCGGCGCAGGCCTCGCCGAGCTCGGCGCGCATCCGGCGGGCGAAGGCGGTGAGGTCGAGAGCGGGTTCGCCGGGCCGATAGGCGATGCCGTGGCCGCCGCCCATGTCCAGCTCCGGCAGGACGACCCCGTGGGCGTCGCGAACCCGGGCCATCAGCCCGACCATCCGGCGGAGCGCCACCACGTACGGCTTCACCTCGGTGATCTGCGAGCCGATGTGGCAGTGCAGGCCGGCCGGTTCGAGCTGCGGCCGGCCGAGTACGCGCACGATGGCGTGCTGCGCCGACCCGTCGGCGATCGAGAGCCCGAACTTCTGGTCCTCCGTACCCGTACGGATCTTGGCGTGGCCCCCGGCCGAGACGCCCGGCACGACGCGCACCAACACCTTCTGATGCCCGTCGGGCCCCACGGCGGCCGCGATCCGGGCCATCTCGGACGGACTGTCGATGACGATCCGCCCCACGCCCAGCCGCAGCGCCGCCTCCAGGTCACGGGGCGACTTCGCGTTGCCGTGGAGCACGATGCGCTCGGCGGGGAAACCGGCGGTCACGGCGAGCTCCAACTCCCCGGCGGAGCACACGTCCAGGCCCAGTCCCTCCTCCTGCACCCAGCGCACGATCGCGCGGGAGAGGAACGCCTTGGCGGCGTAGAGGACTTCGGCCTCGGGGAGAGCGGCGCGGTAGGCGCGGCACCGGTCGCGTACCTCGCCCTCGTCCAGGACGTAGGCCGGTGTGTCGAAGCGGTCGGCGATCTCCGTCAATGACACGCCACCGACGGCGAGGTCGCCGTGCGGCAGCAGAGTGGTGGACGCGGGCCACACGGACAGTTCGCCGGCGGCGGTCGGAGCATCGGGGAGGTCGGTGATGGTCATGGTGCGGTTCCCCTTCAGACGGTCCGGGCGGCGACGTCGGGATCCTGCGGCATTGGTGTGGTGAGGGGACCGGTCGCCGTTGCCGGCGCGACCGGGGCGACGGCAGGAGCGGTCAGCGTCGGATCGACGGTCAGCAACGACGCTCCCACCGGCCCGGTCATCGCACGGAGCGCGGACTCGGAGAGCCGGATCCAGGGCCGGCCGACGCCGAGCGTGGCCTCCAGCCGCTCCGCACTCGTGAAGCCCACGGCGGTACGGGCTCCCAGCGGGGTGCGGAACAGGCGTACCACCACCTCCGCCCTTCCCGGCAGGACCGGTACGTACAGGGGTCCGGCCGGGAAGCGTTCCTCGGGCTCCGGGTCGTCGTCGTACTGGAACAAACACATGGGGCCCTCCCAGAGGAACCACGAGTGGCAGATGAGGCCCCGGACGCGGGGAGGCAGCCCGGGGCACGACACCGAAGCTATCCCCGCTTCCCCACCCCCGAGCCCACCCCATGACGCCCCCTTGACGACGAGGGGCCAAGTCCATACGCATCACTGACGGCACGAGTCCGTGCGAGAAGACCGCCAACAACCGCCCGCTTCTTCGCCATCGTCACCGACCTGGTGGGTGCCCCCGCAGAACTGATCGACGAGTCCGGCGCACTGGCCTGGCGCACCCGCACCACTGTGTGGGGCACCACGACTTGGACGTCCACCAGCAAGGCGTACACCCCACTTCGCTTCCCGGGCCAGTACTTCGACCCGGAATCGGACCTTCACTACAACCGCGGAGGCCAAGGAAGTCCTTCAGGACGTGCGCAAGGAGGTTTGGGGCTGGGGAGGCGGACCCGGCTTCTACGGGCCGAAGTGGTGGGTTGACGACGAGGTGAATGCCGCCCCGCAGCGCCGCGCCGGGTACTTGGCCACGGCCTGACCGACCTACCCGGCCCTACCACCCGCCCTACGCCCAACCCTTACCCCGAGGAATTCTTTGGCCGGCTATATCGAAGATCGTTGGATCAAAAAGAAGAAGGATCCCGTCACAGGGAAGCGTGAGCGTACGACCCGTTACGGCAAGGGGTCTCGGTATCGGGTCGCTGGAATCCCGGGCGGCCGGGACATGTCGTTCGATGTGCTGGAGGACGCCAAGGGGTGGCTCCGGCGGTCCGGCACCGACAGTGAACGAGGCGAGTTCGTCGACCCGCGCGACGGCTCCATCACCTTGACGGACTTCGTCACGCGCCACTGGCGTGCCGGCGTTCGCGGCGCGACCGGCACGGTCAAGCGAGTTGACGAGCGTGTACGACTCCACATCCTTCCGCACCGCGGTGCGGTGGCGCTGCGCGACGTGTCGGCGACCGTCCTGCGCGGCTACGTAGCCACGCTCGAAGGCGAGTGCTCTCCGCGGTACGCCGGCAGATCCTCACCTCGCTGTCGAACATCTTCGAGACCGCGATCGACGACAAGCGCCTTGTCCGCAACCCGATGCGGGCCGAGACGGTGCGTTGGCCGAAGGCCCTCGACGAGGATCGTGACGCGTGGCCGCTGGCAACGGCGCAGCGGGTGCGGGACGTGATCAATCCTCGCTACCGGATTGCGGTCGTCGTCGCGCTGGGGTGTGGGTTGCGCCAGGGAGAGGTGTTCGGGCTGTCGCCGAGGGACATCGACTTCGAACGCGGCGTCATCCGAGTGCGCAGGCAGGTGCAACTTCTCTCCGGGCGTCTCTACTTCGCCCTGCCCAAGGGCGGCAAGACGCGCATCGTCGACATGCCCCGTTCGGTGGCCACGGAACTGGCCGCGTACTTCCTCGACCATCCGGCAGTCGACGTCGAGCTCCCCTGGGGCGGACCGGAGCCCGACCGGGAGAAGCAGAGCTTCCCGCTCGTCCTCACGACGACGTACGGCAACGCCATCCGCGCCAACATCTTCAACGACGAGGCGTGGAAGCCAGCCCTCGCAGCGGCCGGGGTCATTCCCGTGCGGGAGAAGGGTGCACGGTGGAAGGCCTCCCGCAAGGACGGCTTCCACGTGCTCCGGCACACTTACGCCTCGGTCCTCCTCGAAGCGGGCGAGTCCATCGTGACGCTCGCCCGGTGGCTCGGTCACTCAAGTCCGACCATCACCCTCGACCACTACGCCCACTTCATGCCGGAGGCCGGCGGCAAGGGACGCGCGGCCATCGACGCACTACTCGGCACGGTGCCCGAGTACGTCCCGGACAGCCTTGCCCATATGTGAGAGAACGGGTGTCACAGCATGCGCTGTGGCACCCGTTTCCGCTGTGCAGGCTTCACGAAGCCTGTGATTCGCCCGCAGAACCTGCGAAGAGTCCGGCCTTCTTCGCGCCTCTCTGGTCAGCCTCTCTGCACTGCTGCGCGTGCCCGCGCAGCATTCATGGCGGCGCCATCGCGCGCGAGGTAGGCCCTCTCCTGCACGCTGCCACCGAAGTCACCCCATGCGTAGAAGGTGGCTACGAGGGCGGCCGTAGTCGCTGTTCCCGAGGATGCAGTCGCCAAGATCCGGGCCACGCTGGCCGGCAGTTGCGCGAGAGGCCGCACTCTCGTTTGGACGGCGATATCGGCGCACCGTCCCGCCCACACTTCGAGACCTTGCGCGGCCCGTGCGAGGAACATCGCGACGCAGGCGAAGAAGGCGTAGGCGAAGGCGAACCCCGCCAAGAACCTCGTGGGCAGACCGGGGGTCGGGCCGGTGCCGAAGAGGGGCAACCCGCGGACGCAGTAGGAGACTGCCTGTCCGGAGATGGCTGCCAGGAAGGCGGATCCGAACAGCGACCCACTGATGTCGTCGTAGTCGTCCTCTGCCACTTCAGGCCCGCTCGGTGGCGTAGGGCGGGCCCGTCGTTGCGCGGGCATGAAGAGGTTAACGATGCTGCCGAGGACGTTGCCGGCCACGAACGTGCCCGAACCGTGGTTCGTCTGGTTCACGACCTTCTTCTCGCCCTCCGGCGGTCGGTCAGTCACGTGCGAGCCCACCATGGTTGATCGTCAGGCCGCCGTGGTTGTCGCCGCCGATGAACAGTCCGCTCCCCGTGTTCTGCTGGTTGTACACGGTAGTTCCTGCCATGGTCAGAGCCTTGAACTCGGGGATGGCCTCCGGATGCGCGTCGAGGTGCACTCGAATCAGCGGTGTCAGTCGACCCACGAGCTCATCCGACGTGGCGTCCCGGTCATCGAAGACGGCGATCACGGCGTCCTGCTCGGCGGTCGATCCACGGCGTACGAGTTCTCGGACCTTAAGGCCGACCCACGCCGCCCCGCCTGCCACAGCCCCACTGGCCAGCGCGACGGCCGACCCTGCGGCAATCTCTCCAACAACATCGTTCAGACTCAAGGCTGTTGACTCCAATGGGATCCAAAGTGGGGCCCCAACGTACTGCCGCGAGCGTGAGCGGGAGACGGCTTTCGTTGTTGTGGCCGTCACCTGCGGGGGCTTCCTTCCCTACTGCGGCGCGAGGCGCGTCTTTGGAGGGGACCAGCCATGCCGCCATCGGCGCCCCGGGCGGGCGGCGGGCACCTCTCGGGATTGGGACAGGGACATGGGTTCATCGGTCAACGTGGTGGGCCATGTACGAGGGCCAGCCGTGGTGCTCGTCCCTGCCAAGCGGACCTTCGCGCGGCACTGTCCGTGACGGTCAGCGGGGGCTGTCCGCGGGGAGCCGAGGCGCTCGGAGAGCGTGGAGCAGCAGGTGGGGGAGGTCCGGCTCGCTCCCCGGCGCCGCCAATTCTTCCCAGATTCTCCCCAGGGCCCTGAGTTAGGCCCTGGGGCGTGATTGCTCTAGCGAATTCGATCGGTGGTGCTCGCTCGTCGGCTAGAGCCAGTCGCGCTTCTTGAAGATGACGTACAGGCTCACGCATACCACTGCCATCAGCAGGATTGCGAAGGGGTAGCCTCCTGCCCACTTCAGCTCCGGCATGTCTTCGAAGTTCATGCCGTAGATCGTTCCCACCAACGTGGGTGCAAACAAGATGGCGGCCCACGAGGAGATCTTCTTGATCTCCTCGTTCTGTTCGAAGCCGGCCTCGGCCAAGGCGCGCATTTCGGCGTTCTGTTGTTGGGAGACCAGGGTGGCGTTGACCGTCAGGATTTCCGTCAGGGCCTGGCGGAAGCCGTCCACGCGTTCGCTGGTGTGGGTGACGTGGTCGGCTACGTCGCGGAGGTAGCGCTGGAGTTCCTCGTCCGTGCCGTACTTCGCGAAGCCGGCCATCAGGCTGTGGAGCATGCCGACCAGGGGGCGGGTGGCGCGTTGGAACTCGACCATTTCCCGGGAGAGTTCGTAGATGCGGCGTGAGACTTCCGGGTCGCCGCTGAAGACCTCGGTCTCGATCTCGTCCATGTCGATCTGGACGCCCTCGACGACGGGGACGTAGCCGTCGACCACCGCGTCGAGGATGGCGTACAGGGCGGCTTCCGGGCCGAGGGAGAGGAGTTCGGGGGACTCCTCCATGCGGCGGCGGACCGCCGAGAGGTCCGGGGCCGCGCCGTGGCGGACCGTGATCAGGAAGTCGGGGCCGACGAAGACGTGGAGCTCGCCGAAATCGACCTCCTCCAGCGCGTCCAAGTAGCGGGCGGCCCGCAGGACGACGAAGAGGGTGTCTCCGTATCGCTCCAGCTTGGGGCGCTGGTGGGCCTCCAGGGCGTCCTCGATGGAGAGCGGGTGGAGGTTGAACTCGTCGGCCAGGGAGTGGAGTTCGGATTCCGTGGGGCGGTGCAAGCCGATCCAGGCCATGCCGTCGGGCTGTTCGCGCAGCCGTCGGAAGGTGTCGGCGAGGGTGGTGGGCGAGGCGACCCGGACTCCGTCGCGGTAGACCGCGGAGTCGATCACGCTGCGGTGGTCCGCGGGCGTGGGAGCCGGCGGGGGCGGCTTCGGGGCCCGTGGGGGTGCGGCCGGGGGAGCCGAGGGGAGAGCGGCCGGGCGTCGCCAGCCCACGCGCTTCGCGGGCCCGGCCCCGGGTGCGGCGGCGGACGGGGGCGAGGGGCGGCGGCGGTCTGGTCGCTCCGACATCGCAGGTCAGCTCCCGGTCGAACGGGTGTTTACGGGCAAGGTGCAGGATATCCGGGTGAATGGTCCCCAGGGCTCCCCGGGGTCCATTCGAGTCCGTGGGGGCGGATGCGGCCGGACCGGAGTTGCGGACAGGACCGGTCCGGCGGCGCGGACAGAACCGGACCGGAGTTGCGGACAGAACCGGTCCGGAGTTGCGGACAGAAGGTGTCCGCATGGGCCGCTACGTTGCTGTCATGGCCTCCAAGACGACGCGTCCCGTACTCGACACCCGTGCGCTGAACCGTGCCACGCTCGCCCGCCAGCTGCTCCTGACCCGCGCCGAGATGTCCGCGCAGGACGCCACCGGGCACCTGCTGGGGCTGCAGGCCCAGAACGTGAAGCCGCCCTACTTCCAGCTCCACGCCCGCCTCGCCGGATTCGGGCCGGCCGAGCTCGCCGGGCTGATGGAGTCCCGGCAGGTGGTCCGGATGGTCACCATGAGGTCCACCATCCACACCCACACCGTCCACGACGCGCTCACCCTGCGCCCCCTGGTCCAGCCCGCCCGCGACCGGGAGATCAACTACTTCCGCAAGGGCCTGGTCGGAGTGGACCTGGACAGGCTGGCCGAGCGCGCGCGGGAGTTCGTGGAGGCCGAACCGCGGACCATGGCGGAGATACGGGAGGAACTGCTCAAGGAGTGGCCCGGAGCCGACCCGCAGTCGCTGTCCGTCGCCGCGCGCTGCCGGCTGCCGCTCGTCCAGGTCACCCCGCGCGGGGTCTGGGGGAAGAGCGGGCAGGTCCGCCTCACCACGCTGAGCGAGTGGGTTCGAGGGCAAGAGAGCGGCCTGGGCGGGGAGACGCCGGGGATCGATGACGTCGTACTGCGCTATCTCGGGGCCTTCGGGCCCGCCTCCGTCAAGGACATGCAGACGTGGGCCGGGCTCACCCGGTTGCGCGAGGCCTTCGAGCGGCTCAGGCCCGTCCTGGAGGTGTTCCAGGACGAGAACGGCGTCGAGCTCTTCGATCTGCCCGACGGGCCGCGCCCCGATGCCGAGCAGCCCGCCCCGCCCCGCTTCCTTCCCGAGTTCGACAACCTGCTCCTCTCCCATGCCGACCGCTCCCGGGTGATCGCGCCCGAGCTGAAGGGGAGTACCTGGTCCGGGAACCAGGCGCACTGCACGCTGCTCCTCGACGGCTTCCTCGCAGGGCTCTGGAAGCTGGACGGCGGGACGCTCACCGTCGAGCTGTTCGCCGAGGTCTCCAAGGCCGACAAGGCGGAGATCGTGGCCGAGGGGGAGGCGCTTCTCGCCGCCATGGGCGAGGACGGTCCGGGCGGGGGCGGCTCCGTTCGTTTCGGCTCCATCCGCGGCTGAGCCCCGCCACCTCGGCCCGCCGCGCACTGGTGGCCCGTACGCCGGACACGGCACGATGCCTGGCACGACCGAGATCACCCGCACTCGTTCTCGTTCGTGGCGGGCCGCGCTGCCATCTGCGCATCGCGGCGCGCCATCTGGCAGCTGTTCGGGACCCTAGGAGAGAGCACATGCGGATTCCCATGACCGTCACGGACTTCCTCGACCGGGCGGAGCTGGGGTTCTCGTCGAGCCCGGGCGTGGTGGACGAGCCGGATCAGCCGGCTCCACCGGTCCCCGATTCGACCTACGGGAGGCTGGGCGAGCGCGTACGGGCCTGGCAGGCGGGATTCGACGCGCTGGGGGTGGGTGAGGGCGAACGCGTGGCCGTGGTCAGCCACAACTCCGCCCGGCTCCTCGAGCTGCTGTTCGCGGTGCCGATGAGCGGGCGCGTCTGCGTACCGGTGAACTTCCGGCTGAAGCCGGAGGAGGTCGACTACGTGGTCCGGCAGAGCGGGGCCTCGGTGCTGCTCGTCGACCCGGAACTGGACGAGGCGCTGTCGGGCGTCAAGGCCCGCCACCGCTTCGTCCTCGGCCCGCAGACCGACGCCGAGCTGATGCGCTTCGGGGTGGAGCCGCGTCCCTGGTCGCACCCCGACGAGGACGCGACCGCGACGATCAACTACACCTCGGGGACCACCGCCCGCCCCAAGGGGGTGCAGCTCACCCACCGCAACATCTGGGTGAACGGACTCACCTTCGGACTGCACACCCGGGTCTGGGAGCGCGACGTCTACATGCACACGCTGCCGATGTTCCACTGCAACGGCTGGGGCATGCCCTTCGTGATGGCCGGGCTCGGCGTCAAGCAGGTCGTGCTGCGCAAGGTCGACGGCGCCGAGATCCTGCGCCGGGTCGAGGAACACGGGGTCACGCTGATGTGCGGTGCGCCCGCCGTGTGGAACACCGTGCTGGACGCGGCGGCGAGCTGGGAGGGCGAGATCCCGGGCCGCGACCGGGTGCGCGTCGTCTGCGCGGGCGCCCCGCCGCCGAGCCGGACGATCCAGCGCATGGGCGAGGAGCTGGGCTGGGAGTTCACGCAGATCTACGGCCTGACCGAGACCTCGCCGCTGCTCACCTTCAACCGGACCCGGCCCGCCGACGCGGAGCTGCCGGCCGAGGAACGGGCGCGCAGGCTCGCGCGCGCGGGGCTGCCCGCGCTGGGGGTCAAGCTGCGGGTCTCCGAGGACGGCGAGGTCCTGGCCAGGTCGAACGTCGTACTGGAGGGGTACTGGGACAAGCCGGAGGAGACCGCGGCCGCACTGCAGGACGGCTGGTTCCACACGGGTGACGGCGGCACGGTCGACGAGGCCGACGGCCACCTGACGATCTCCGACCGGAAGAAGGACGTGATCATCACCGGCGGCGAGAACGTGTCCTCGATCGAGGTGGAGGACGCGATCTTCAGCCATCCGGCGGTCGCGGAGGTCGCCGTCATCGGGGTGCCGCACGAGAAATGGGGCGAGACGATCAAGGCCCTCGTGGTCCTCGCCGAGGGACAGACCGTCCAGGAGGCGGAGATCATCGCCCACTGCAAGCAGCGACTGGCCGGGTACAAGGCCCCGACGACGGTCGAATTCCGCGTCGCCATCCCGCGTACGGCCACCGGAAAGATCCAGAAGTTCAAGCTTCGCGAGCCGTACTGGTCGGGCCTGGAGCGGCAGGTGAACTGACCCCGGGGAGGACGCAGGGGAACGACCGGGGGCCGGTACGGGGCTGCGCGCTTCAACAGCCCCGAGAAGAACGGCAACCACCGGGCGCTGGCCGACATCCGCGAGTCCATCGCGGAGCTGCGCTACTACCGCGAGGCGGTCTTCGTGCCCCAGCCCGGCCCGGACTCGGACACGGCCAAGGCGATCGCGGCGAAGCACGTCCTGTGACCCGCGCCCGCACCCTCCGGCACCCCTGATAACTCGGGCGCGAGCACCCGCTCGGACCCTGTACACTTTTTCTCGGCCGGTCAGTGAAACGACCGGACGACATGGTGGGTATAGCTCAGCTGGCAGAGCACCTGGTTGTGGTCCAGGATGTCGCGGGTTCAAGTCCCGTTACTCACCC
>NZ_JBHVYI010000040.1:0-72499 GCF_042880975.1 Streptomyces sp. NPDC058289 | reverse complement strand
CCCCGCGGGCACGAAGCCGCGGGGCGGTGGTGTGTCCGGGTGGCGGCCCGGACGGCGGAGCGGTCAGCGTTTGTCGGCCGTGCCCGGCAATCCCAGCTCGAACCAGACGACCTTGCCACTGCTCAGCCGGGTGGCACCCCAGCGGCGGGCCATCCGGTTGACCAGGAACAGGCCGCGGCCGCCCTCGTCGTCGTCCCGGGCCCGGCGCTGGCGCGGCAGCTGCGGGGAGTCGTCGCCGACCTCGCAGCGCAGTACGTCCGTCCGCAGGAGGCGCAGGGTCACGGGCCGCTCGGCGTACCGCACGGCATTCGTGACGACCTCGCTGACCAGCAGCTCCAGCGAGTCCTCCAGCTCCTCCAGCCCCCAGCGCGCCAGCGCACGGCGGGCGAACCGGCGGGCCCGGCCCGGAGCGGTCTCCTCCGGGTCCAGGAACCAGTACGCCACGTCGCTGGGTGCGATCCCGTCGAACCGGGCCGCGAGCAGGGCGATGTCGTCGTCCCGGTCACCGGGGCCGAGCATGTCCAGGATGTCGTCGCACAGGGCCTCCAGCGGCGGCGGGTGGTCCAGGCCCGTCAGCTGGGCGGTGGTGGCGAGGCGTTCGCGGAGCTGCTCGATGCCGGTCCAGACGTCGCGCAGCCGGGACTCGACCAGGCCGTCGGTGTACAGCACGAGCGTGGCCCCGGCCGGGGCGTCCAGCTCCACGGCCTCGAAGTCCACGCCGCCGACGCCGATGGGGGCGCCTGGGGGTACGCGCAGCACCTCGGCGCGGCCGCCCAGGTGCAGCAGGACCGGCGGCGGGTGGCCGGCGTTGGCGATGGTGATCCGGTGCGAGACCGGGTCGTAGACGGCGTAGAGGCAGGTGGCCATCCGGTCGGAGCCCAGGCGCTGCGCCTGCTCGTCCAGGTGGTGCAGGACCTCGGCGGGCGGCAGGTCGAGCTGCGCCAGCGTCTGGGCCGTCGTGCGGAGCTGTCCCATGATCGCGGCGGAGGTCATGGAGTGGCCCATGACGTCGCCGACGACGAGTGCGACCCGGCTGCCGGGCAGGGGTATGGCGTCGTACCAGTCGCCGCCGACCCGGGCCGTCTCGGCGGCGGGCAGGTAGCGGCTGGCGAGGCGGACCCCGGTCGGCTGGGGGAGGCTGTCGGGCAGCATCGTGCGCTGGAGCTCGTCGGCGATGTAGGCCTCGCGGCCGTAGAGCACGGCCTTGTCGATGCCCAGCGCCGTGTGCGTGGCCAGCTGCGCGGCGACCAGCAGGTCGTTCGTCTCGAAGGCCGGCCGCTCGGGGGTGCGCAGGAACACGGCCGCGCCGATGACGCGGCGACGGCCCCGCAGCGGCGCGAGGATGGCCCGCTGGCCGCGCGGGACCGGGTGGTCGGCGCCCAGCAGCTCCGGCAGGGCGGCGCGGGCTGCGGCGGAGGACCCGAAGACGGGCCGTACGCCGCGCAGCACCTCGGCCAGCGCCCCGCCGGGGCGGATCTCGCACAGCTCGGCCGCGGGCAGGTCACCCTGCGGGCCGACCAGGGCGAGCTGGCTGAAGTCGAGCTCGCCGTCGGGGGTCATCGCACCGGCGAGGCCGGCGGCGGTCCCGGATCCGGCTCCTGCACCGGCTCCTGCACCGGTTCCGGCTCCGGTGAACTCGTCGATCGGCCGGAGCCGGTCGGTTCGACGCAGCCTTAAAACGACCGGTCCGACGGGCCGCTCGTCGCCGACCGGCAGCGGATCGCGCAGGTAGACGAGGATGGCGTCGGAGAAGGTGGGCACGGTGGCCCGGCACAGGCCGAGCACGATCTCGTCGAGGTCGATCCCGCGCGCGATCCGCCGGGTGGCGGCTCCGACGAAGCGCAGCCGGTCGCCCTCCCGCCGGGCGATGGTCGCGTCGACCCCGATGCCGCTGACCTGCGCGGCGGTGGTGGCCTGCCCGGCGCCGGGCAGGCCGGACGTGCCGGGCCGCCCCGCGGCCTCGCGGGCGGCTTCGCCGTCGCGGGTGCGTGCGCTGCCGGCCTCCGCGGCCGCGGCCTCGTCACGGCCGGCCCGGGCCCGGGCGCCGCCCTGGCCGGGCGCGGCAGCGGAGTCGCCGGGCTCCCCGGCCCCGTCGGAGGCGGACGGTGCCTCCGCCGTGGCGCGGGGACGGGGCAGGTCCGCCGCCTGGGGCTGTGCATGCGTGCGCACGGCTTCGGCCGCCGGGAGCGGGGCCTTGCCGTGGCCCAGTTCCTCCGTGCCGTGGCCGGGCTCGTCCGTCCGACCGCCGGAGGCAACCGGCTGGGGGCCCTCCTGAGAGGTGGGGTACTCCGTCACGCGTGGCATTCCGTCCGTTTGCGCTCGATGTGCGCTGCACTCAACTCGGTCAGTCGCGGTATACCCGCTCAGCGGCGGGGACACCATCACCCCGCGTTTCCGCGTCCCGCTCGTTACCTCTCGTTATCGCGTCGGCCTAGGTCAAATGCTGTGCTGCTGGCGACATTTGACCGCCGACGCTCCGGCGGAGGACGATCCTACGATTGCCCCCCGGGGGCGCATCAAGGGTCTCATGAGGTCATATGCGCCGGAGTGCGGTCCCAGTCCTCCGGCAGGGCCGGTACGGCCCAGGCCGGGTCCGGTCGCCAATCCTGCCAGCCTTCGGAGAACGGCGGGCCCCAGGCCCGGATCAGGTCCACCGCCGCACTGCCGGCGGCGCGCACCCGCCGGGCCTGTTCCGGGTCCATCAGACCGGACCGCTGGGCCTGTGCGAACTCGTCCTCGTCCCGCCACTTCCAGGTGCGGTCCGGGTAGACGGAGATGTCCAGGAAGTGGTCCGCGGAGTCGATGCCGCCGGACCACCGGGTCCGCGGCTCCTCCAGATTCACGTACCAGCTCTTGAATTCCCAGCCGTGGTCCCAGAACAGCCACACCGACCAGGGGTCCCCGGGCCGTGCCAGCTTCAGCACCCCCGCCCCGAACCAGCGTGACCGTACGGTGGTCCGCGGCGCGGTGTACCGGGTGGCGAGCGGCTCCTCGTGGACCGGGGTCCCGTCGGCGAGCACCGGCTTGACGCACTCGGTCCCGGGGGCCATCCACACCGCGAGCAGCTCGTCGGTGTCGGTCACCACGGTCACGGGCCGGCAGATGTGGACGGCGCCCTTCGCGTCGGGCGCGTGATCCCGGTAGCGCCAGAGGATCTGCTCCCCGGGCGCCCAGCGGACGCCCTCCGCGGCGCCCCGCTCCGCACGTCGGGCCGAGCCCCGTGCCGAGCTCCGCGCACTGCCGCCCCCGCGGCCTCCGGTACCTGTCATGGGCAGATCTTAGGGCGGGGGTCCGGAGGATCGCTGCGCTGCAGATCACCGAGGTGGCCGAGGGCGGGAAACGACCGGATCCGGACCCCGGGACGGCGCGGCCCGGACGGGGTCAGGGATGGGTCATCCGCAGCACGTCCAGTGCTTCGTCGAGCTGCTCCAGGGTGAGGTCGCCGCGGTCCACGTAGCCCGACTCCAGGACGACCTCGCGGATCGTCTTGCGTTCCGCGAGGGACTTCTTGGCGACCTTGGCGGCCTCCTCGTAGCCGATGTACCGGTTCAGCGGGGTCACCACGGAGGGCGAGGACTCGGCGTACTCCCTGGCCCGGGCCGTGTTGGCGGTGATTCCGTCCACGGTGCGGTCGGCCAGCAGGCGGCTCACGGAGCCCAGCAGCCGGATGGACTCCAGGATGTTGCGGGCCATCACGGGGAGCATCACGTTGAGCTCGAAGTTGCCCGCGGCGCCCGCCACGGCGACCGCCGCGTCGTTGCCCATCACCTGGGCGGCGACCATCAGCGCGGCCTCCGGGACGACCGGATTGACCTTTCCGGGCATGATCGAGGACCCCGGCTGGAGATCCGGGAGATTGATTTCGGCCAATCCGGTGCGCGGGCCCGAGGCCATCCAGCGCAGGTCGTTGCAGACCTTGGTGAGCGAGACGGCGACCGTACGGAGCATTCCGGAGGTCTCGACGAGGGCGTCCCGCGCCCCCTGGGCCTCGAAGTGGTCCCGGGCCTCGGTCAGAGGCAGCCCCGTCGCCGCGGCCACCTCGGCGATCACGGCCGCGGAGAACCCGGGCGGGGTGTTGATCCCGGTGCCCACGGCGGTCCCGCCCAGCGGCAGTTCGGCCAGCCGGGGCAGCGCCGCGCGCAGCCGCTCGACGCCGTAGCGGAGCTGTACCGCGTAGCCGCCGAACTCCTGGCCCAGGGTGACCGGGGTGGCGTCCATCAGGTGCGTCCGGCCGGCCTTGACCACCTGCGCGAACTCCGCGGACTTGCGCTCCATCGCGCCGGCCAGGTGCTCCAGGGCGGGGATGAGCTCGCCGGTGACGGCGGCGGTGGCGGCGATGTGGATGGACGAGGGGAAGACGTCGTTGGAGCTCTGCGAGGCGTTGACGTGGTCGTTGGGGTGGACGGCGCGGCCGAGGCGCTCGGTGGCCAGGGTGGCGATCACCTCGTTGGCGTTCATGTTGGACGAGGTGCCGGAACCCGTCTGAAACACGTCGACGGGGAACTGCTCGTCCCAGCGGCCCTCGGCGACCTCGGCGGCCGCCGAGACGATGGCGTCGGCGATGTCCGCGTCGATCACGCCGAGCCGCGCGTTGACGGCGGCGGCCGCGGCCTTGATCCGGGCCAGCGCCTCGATGTGGGCGCGCTCCAGACGCTGTCCGGAGATGGGGAAGTTCTCCACGGCGCGCTGGGTCTGAGCTCGCCATTTGGCGTGCGCGGGGACGCGTACGTCGCCCATGGAGTCGTGCTCGATGCGGAACCCCTCGGGGGTTTCGCCGGTCTGCTGATCGTCGGTCATCTGTGGTGCCTCCTCAAAAAGTTGAGCAATTGTCTTGTTCGGACTGTTCCCAACTCGCCTACCGGCCAGTAAATACCGGGGGTAACACCGAGATCGGGGAGGCGTTCATGGCACGTGCCCGTACACAATCAAGGATCAGGCTCAGATCTACCTTCGCCGCAGTCGCGGCGGCGGCGGCCGCCCTCGGGGGCGTCACCGCCATCACCCCCATGGCCCACGCGGCGACCGCTGCAGGGTCCTCGGCGGGTTCCTCCGCCGGGGCTGCGGTCACCCCCCTCACGCCCGAGCTGGAGGCCGTCCGGGCCGCCGAGGCCGTCAAGATCTACGGCGACTCCGCGATCCGCCCGCTCGCGGACCGCAAGACCGGCCTGATCTCGCTCGGCGACAGCGAGATCTCGGGCGAGGGCGTCGGCAACTACGACCCCGCGACCAACACCGCGTCCAACCAGTGCCACCGCTCGCCCGACGCGGCGATCCACCGCACCGGCATCGCGGCCGACTACACCTTCAACGCGGCCTGCTCCGGCGGCTACACGGGCAACATCAAGATCGGCGGCAGCAAGCAGTACGCCGACGAGCTGGTGCAGAGCGACAGCCTGGCCATCAAGGCCCGCAACACCAAGATCAAGATGGTGCTGCTGGTCGCCGGGGCCAACGACGACCTGCAGTTCGGCCCGGTCATGACCGACTGCGTCACCCGCTGGGTGCTCAGTCAGGGCACCTGCGAGCCGAAGTACGGTCCGGGCTGGCAGGCGCGCGTCGACGGGCTGAAGCCCAAGGTGCAGTCGACGATCGGCGACCTCAAGTCTGTCATGCGCGACGCCGGTTACGCCGACTCCGACTACAAGCTGGTCGTGATGGGCTACCCCAGCCCCATCGGCCCCGACTTCAACGACAACCCCGACTTCCCCGGCAAGCTCCCCGGAGGCTGCGCCGGCTACGACTCCGACGCCTCCTGGGGCCGCAACTACGCGGTGCCCACCTTCGAGAAGGGCATGCGCGCGGCCGCCCTCGCCGCGGGCGCGACCTACCTCGACAACTCGCGGCTCTTCCAGGGCCACGAGGTCTGCATGGAGGACAGCTGGGCCCGCGGCCTCTACCTCGACCTCGGGGACCACTTCCCGTGGGACGAGAACACCGCCCGCCAGTCCTTCCACCCCAACTACCGCGGCCACGGCGCCTTCGCGTCCTGTCTGACCCAGCTCTACGCCTCCGGCCTGCGCGAGGCCTCCTGCGCCGACCCGGCGAGCACCGGCAACCCCGTCCTGCAGGCCGGGGCCTGGGACGACCTGTACAAGCCGCTGAAGAACGAGGCGACGGGCAACTGCGTCGACTCCAACGGCGGCTCCAGCGCCAACAACACCAAGCTCCTCGGCTGGGACTGCCACGGCGGCCGCAACCAGGGCTGGTGGTACGACTCCGCGAAGAAGTCCCTCCACATCGAACTCACCCACGACCGCTGCATGGACGCGCCCGGAGCCAACTACGGCAACGGCACCGCGATGATCATCTGGAACTGCCACGGCGGCGCCAACCAGCAGTTCGTCCGCGACGGAGCCACCTTCCGGCCCGCCGCCGCCCCGGGCATGTGCCTGACGGTGGCCGCGGCCCACGAGCCGCTGCGCCTCCAGCCCTGCAACGGGTCGGCCAACCAGCGCTTCGCGTAACCGCCTGCGGACCCGTACCCCCGTGGGTCCGACGTCCCGTACGACCCCCACACCCGGCCGGCGCACCCCGGCCGGGTCCCCATGGGCTCACATGTCGAGCAGCAGCTTGCGCACGTCCCGGGGCCGGTTGGTGATGAGCGTGTCCACGCCCAGGCGGACGCAGAGCTCCACGTCCTCGGGCTCGTCCACGGTCCACACGCGCACCCGGAGGCCCTTCGCCTTCAGCCGGCCCACCAGACCCGGGTCCTGCCGTACGAGATCGATACCCGGGCCCGCGTGGGTGGCGTACGGGGGACGGACCGGCCGGATCCTGCGCTCGATCAGGTACACGGCGGGCAGTCCCGGTGCGAGGCGGTGCATCCGGGTCAGTGCGGTCCGGGAGAAGCTCATCACCTCGACGCGGCCGGTGGCGCCGTCGGCGAGCCCGTACTCCCCGAGCAACCGCACGAGCTCGGCCTCCAGCCGGCCGCCCGCGCGGGTGGGGTGCTTGGTCTCCACGGCCAGCCCGACGGGGTAGGGCGCGGCCAGCGCCTCCTTGACCAGGTCCTCGAAGAGCAGCACCCGGGCCCCGGCGTGCCCGGACCCCTTCCACGCCCCGAAGTCGAGGGCGCGCAGCTCCTCGTACGTCATCTCGGAGACGACCCCGCGCCCGTCGGCGGTCCGCTCGACCCGCCGGTCGTGCACACAGACCAGCCGGTGGTCGGCGGTGAGCCGCACATCGCATTCGAGCGCGTCGGCCCCGTCGGCGATGGCCTGCCGGTAGGCCTCGATGGTGTGCTCGGGGTGCTCGTGGGAGGCCCCGCGATGGGCGATGACCCGCGTGCCGCGGGCCGTGGGGAGGTCGGTCGTCGCTGCCATACGGAAATCCTTGCAAACCGGGGTGAACGCGCTGGTGCGGGGTCGTGTCCCCGACGTTAACCGGATGCGGTGGCCCTGCCGGGCAGTGCGGGGCAGGGGTCGGCCGCGTCGGCTCGGGGGCGGAGTGTGGGCCGGTGCCGGTGCCGGTGCCGGTGCCGACACCCCACCCCGCCCCCGTCCCCGGCCGGGTACGCCGGAGGGCCCCTCCGCCTGGTCGGGGAGGGGCCCTCTAGGGAGTTCTACAGACCCGGGCCGCGGACCGGGATGTGGGTGAAGGTGGGTTCCGGGGCCGGGTTTTGGAAGAAGTCGTTGCCCTTGTCGTCGACCACGATGAAGGCCGGGAAGTCCTCGACCTCGATCTTCCAGACGGCTTCCATGCCGAGCTCCTCGTACTCCAGGACCTCGACCTTCTTGATGCAGTCCTGGGCGAGGCGGGCCGCCGGGCCGCCGATGGAGCCGAGGTAGAAGCCGCCGTGCTTGCCGCACGCGTCCGTGACCTGCTGGGAGCGGTTGCCCTTGGCCAGCATGACCTTGGAGCCGCCCGCCGCCTGGAACTGCTCGACGTAGGAGTCCATGCGGCCGGCCGTGGTCGGGCCGAAGGAGCCGGACGCGTAGCCCTCGGGGGTCTTCGCGGGGCCCGCGTAGTAGACCGGGTGGTCCTTCAGGTACTGCGGCATCTCCGCGCCGGAGTCGAGGAGTTCCTTGATCTTGGCGTGCGCGATGTCGCGCGCCACGACCAGCGGTCCGGTCAGGGAGAGGCGGGTCTTGACCGGGTGCTGGGTGAGGGTGGCGAGGATCTCGTCCATCGGCTGGTTCAGGTCGATCGAGACCACGTCCGCCGATTCGGCGAGGTGCTCGTCCGTCGTTTCCGGGAGGAAGCGCGCCGGGTCCCGCTCCAGCTGCTCCAGGAAGACGCCCTCGGCGGTGATCTTCGCGGTGGCCTGGCGGTCCGCGGAGCAGGAGACGGCGATCGCGATCGGGAGGGACGCGCCGTGGCGGGGGAGGCGGACCACGCGGACGTCGTGGCAGAAGTACTTGCCGCCGAACTGGGCGCCGATGCCGATCTTCTGGGTGAGCTCGAAGACCTGCTGCTCCAGGGCCTCGTCGCGGAAGCCGTGGCCCAGGGGGGAGCCCTCGGTGGGCAGCTCGTCCAGGTAGTGGGCGGAGGCGTACTTCGCGGTCTTCAGGGCGTGCTCCGCCGAGGTGCCGCCGACCACGATCGCCAGGTGGTACGGCGGGCAGGCCGCCGTACCGAGCGAGCGGATCTTCTCTTCCAGGAACTTCATCATGGAGGCCTCGTTGAGGACCGCCTTGGTCTCCTGGTAGAGGAAGGACTTGTTGGCGGAGCCGCCGCCCTTGGCCATGAAGAGGAACTTGTACGCGCCGCCGTCGGTCGCGTACAGCTCGATCTGCGCGGGCAGGTTCGAGCCGGTGTTCTTCTCCTCCCACATGGTGACCGGGGCCATCTGCGAGTAGCGCAGGTTCAGGCGGGTGTAGGCGTCGTAGATGCCGCGGGAGAGGGCTTCCTCGTCGCCGCCGGTGGTCAGCACGTTCTGGCCGCGCTTGCCCATCACGATCGCCGTGCCCGTGTCCTGGCACATCGGCAGGACGCCGGCCGCGGCGATGTTCGCGTTCTTGAGGAGGTCGAGGGCGACGAACTTGTCGTTCGCCGAGGCCTCGGGGTCGTCGATGATGCGGCGCAGCTGCGCGAGGTGCGCGGGGCGCAGGAAGTGCTGGATGTCGTGGATGGCCTCTTCGGCGAGCTTGCGCAGCGCCTCCGGCTCGACCTTGAGGAACGTACGGCCGTCGGCCTCGAAGGTCGAGACGCCTTCGGAGGTCACCAGCCGGTACGGGGTGGAGTCCTCGCCCAGTGGCAGCAGGTCGGTGTACGCAAACTCTGGCATGACGGCAGTCATTCCCTCACTCGGCAGACGGCGCTGACGACCGTTTGGCAGCGCGGTATCCAGCGTAGGACCTCTTCCGGCGGCTTTTGTTGTGAGGTAAGGCTCACTGGCCAGTATCGCGATCTATCGTGTCTCGCTATGCTGGGGCGCGTGGACCTGGAAAAGCAGCCCTCATCCGCGCCGGCCCCCGGGCCGGCCCCCGCGCACGCTCCCGGGCTGCGCGCCTCCGACGCGGACCGGGACCGGATCGCGCAGATCCTCGCCGACGCCGTCGCCGAGGGCCGGCTGACCGCCGAGGAGCACTCCGAGCGGCTCGACTCGCTGTACGCGGTGAAGACGGTCGGCGAGCTCGACGTGCTCGTACGGGACCTCCCCGCGCCCGGAGCCGGTACCCGGCAGGAAGTGGCGTACGCGGGCGCCCCGGCGGGCGCTCCGGTCGAGACGGTCGTGGCCGTGTGCAGCAGCTCCTCCCGCAAGGGCCGCTGGCGGCCGGGCGCACACACCCGCGCGATCTCCGTCCTGGGCGACATCGGCATCGACCTGACCCAGGCCGTCTTCGAGCAGCAGGTCACCGAGATCAACGTGACCAGCATCCTCGGCAACGTCGAGATCCTGGTCCCGGAGAACGTCACCCTGCGCGGCTACGGCAGCGGGGTCCTCGGCAACTTCGAAGTGCGGGGCGAGGGGCGCGGCGAGACCGACCCGCAGGCTCCGGTCGTGATCGTCCGCGGCTTCGCGCTGCTGGGCAACATCGAGGCCCGCCCCAAGTTCGGAGCCCGTCTGGTGGACCTGGCGAACCGGCTCCGCGAGCGCCGGGAGGGCGCGCTCTAGGGCCTGTCGTCAAACTCCCGTCGTCGCCCGAAGGGCGGCCGACACGTCGGCAACTGGCGCTGAAATCAGGGACTTTGGCCGGTAGGCGACCGTAAAGTCCGGCCCATGACCGCATCCAAGTGGGACCTGCTCGACCAGGCATACGACGCGCTGCGCTCCGTCGTGGGCGCCGTACCGGCCGATGCCCTCGGCGCACCGACACCGTGCGACCAGTGGAATGTCGGCCAAGTGCTCCAGCACGCGGCCGGAGACCAGCTCGCCTACGCGGGCCGCCTCACCGGCGGGCCGGGACCGGCCGAGGACCCCTTCGCGCCCACCGGCGCCCTGGCCGGCAGCCCTGCGGAACTGCTGGAGCCCGCCCTCGCCGCCGGCGCCGAGGCCTTCGCCGGGGTCCTGCCGGGCACCGCCGAGGTGGCCGTGCCGCTGCCCCCGTTCACCCTCCCCGCCGAGACCGCGGTCGCCGCGGCCGCCCTCGACGCAGCCGTCCACGCCTGGGACCTCGCGGTCGCCACCGGCCAGGCCTCCCCGCTGACCCCCGCCCTCGCGGCGGCGCTGAGCCCGGCCGCCCGGCTGCTCGCCGAGCCGCTGCGCGGGTTCGCGTACGCCCCGGCGCTCACTCCCGCGCCCGATCCGGACACCGATCCGGTCGGTGCGCTGCTCGCCTTCCTGGGCCGCCGCAGCGACTGGACGCCGCCCGGCGCGTGACGGCCGGGTGACGGGCGGGGGGCCGGGCGGGGTCGTGCGGGGGCGCGCGGGACGGGCCGGGGCGGGAGCACCTTTCGGTCGAACCGGCCGGATCGGCGGCACACGGTGCATAGGGGCGCGCACAGCGGGTAGGGACAGGTGCGTCGCCTCTCTCGCTCGCGTATACGTCGTCAGGAGTAGACCGTGCCGCATCCGCCGCGCCAGTCCCTGCAGGTAGCCGCCGTCCAGAGTCTTCAGGGGCGCCCGGCGGCGGTCGTGCCGAAGCCTCGGGTGCCGGCCAGGGAAGAGGACGGCCCATGGCACGCGGACGCGGTGTGCCGGCGCGACGAGGCCGGGCTGTTCTTCGCCCCGTCCAAGGAGCCGACCGCCGCCCGGCTGTCCCGCGAGGACGCCGCCAAGCGGGTCTGCGCCCGCTGTCCCGTCATGGTCGCCTGCCGGGAGCACGCACTGATCCAGCCCGAGCCCTACGGGGTCTGGGGCGGGCTGACGGCCGCCGAGCGCCGGGTGGTGCTGGCCCGCCGGCGGCGCCGGGCGGGGGAGCTGCGCGAGGCCTCGTAGGGGCGCAGCTTCGTAGGGTCGAAGCCTCGTAGAGCCGCAGCCCGGTAGCGAGCCGTCCCGTCAGGGGACATACGGAAGGGGCGCCCCCGCCGCACGCGGGAGCGCCCCTTCCGTGATGCCGTGCCGCCCGCGTCCTACTTGGCGCGGTCGAAGTCGATCGCGCTGTACGCGCGGAGCTTCGAGAGGCGGTGGGTCGAGTCGATCTGCCGGATCGTGCCCGACTTCGAGCGCATGACCAGCGAGGAGGTCGTCGCGGTCTCCGAGCGGTAGTGGACGCCGCGCAGCAGCTCGCCGTCCGTGATGCCGGTGGCGACGAAGAACACGTTGTCGCCGGAGACCAGGTCGTTCGTGAACAGGACGCGGTCCAGGTCGTGGCCGGCGTCGATCGCCTTCTGGCGCTCGGCCTCGTCCTTGGGCCACAGCTTGCCCTGGATGGTGCCGCCCATGCACTTGATCGCGCAGGCCGAGATGATGCCCTCGGGGGTGCCGCCGATGCCGAGCAGCAGGTCGATGCCGCTGTCCTCCGTGACGGCCAGGACCGAGCCGGCGACATCTCCGTCGGAGATGAACTTGATGCGGGCGCCGGTCTCGCGGATCTCCTTGACGATGCCCTCGTGGCGGGGGCGGTCCAGGATGATCACCGTGACGTCTTCCACGGCCATGTTCTTGGCCTTGGCGACGCGGCGGATGTTGACGGAGACCGGGGCGTTGATGTCGACGAAGTCGGCGGCCTCGGGACCGGTGACCAGCTTCTCCATGTAGAACACCGCGGACGGGTCGAACATGGTGCCGCGGTCGGCGGCGGCCAGAACGGCGATGGCGTTCGGCATGCCCTTGGCGTTCAGGGTGGTGCCGTCGATGGGGTCCACGGCGATGTCGACCTCGGCACCGGTGCCGTCGCCGACCCGCTCGCCGTTGAAGAGCATCGGGGCTTCGTCCTTCTCGCCCTCGCCGATGACGACGACGCCGTTCATCGAAACGGTGGAGATCAGGGTGCGCATCGCGTTGACGGCGGCGCCGTCGGCGCCGAGCTTGTCACCGCGTCCGACCCAGCGGCCCGCGGCCATGGCGGCGGCCTCGGTGACCCGTACGAGTTCCAGGGCGAGGTTGCGGTCGGGTGCCTCCGGAGAGACTTCGAGCTGGGGCGGCAGGTTGTGCTCGGTCATCGGAGCGCACCTTTCTGTACGGCGACGGCCGGGAGTGAGGGTCCCTGGACTCTATCGGTACGTCGACATATTGAGCAGACCGGGTCACGTATGAGCGCCATATCGGTCAGCTGATTGTCCTGAGCGGACATCTTGCGCCGCCCGTGGCGCGCCTTTCGGACCCCGGCGGTGATCGCCCGGGGGCATGCGGGACGATGGTGTCGTGGCAGGTATGAAGGGCAAGCAGACGGTCGTGGACATGATCCGGTCCCTCGCGGTGATCGGTCTCGTGGTCGGGGGGATCTATTTGGTCATCCCACATGACGAGAAGGCCGATCCGACGAAGGTGGTCGACTACCGCGTCGAAAGCCTCACGGCCCGGCGCGCGGCCCCGTACCCCGTGGCGGTGCCCGTCGGTCTGCCGCCGGAGTGGCGGGCGACCTCGGTGGGGTACGCGCGCAAGGAGGCCAGCGCCTGGCACCTGGGCTTCCTGGACCCGGCGCAGCAGTACGTGGCGGTGGAGCAGTCCGCGGACGCCACGGACAAGTACATCGCGAAGGTCACCCGCAAGGCGCAGGCCACCGGGGAGACCCAGCAGGTCGGTGACCAGGTCTGGGAGCGCTGGGACGGCGAGAAGTACGACGCCCTCGTGCGGCACGAGCAGGGCTACGTCACGGTGGTGACCGGGACGGCCTCCTTCGAGCAGCTCGGCGCGATGGCCGCGGCGCTGGAGTTCAAGCAGGGTTCTTAGGGCTCGGCGCGCAGGCACCGTACGCACGACGCACGACGCACGACGCGAAAGGGCCGCGCTCCCCGGGATTTCGGGGAGCGCGGCCCTTTGCGTTCACTGCCTGCGGGGCTTGGCTCAGACGGTCGTGATGACCTGGTCGAACTCCAGGCGCGGGGAGCGCGGGAACCAGGCGTCCTCGCCCGGCTTGCCGATGTTGATGACCATCAGCGGGGTGTGGTCGCCGTCCAGGAACTCCTTCTGGAGGCCGGCGAAGTCCAGACCGGTCATCGGGCCGGCGGCCAGGCCGGCGGCGCGGACGCCGATGATGAAGTACGCGGCCTGCAGCGCGGAGTTGACCAGCGCGGACTGCTCGCGGACCGGGCGCTCGGAGAAGAAGGCGTCCTTGGCCTGCGGGAAGTGCGGGAGCAGCTGCGGGAGCTCGTCGTGGAACTCGTTGTCCGCGGACAGGATCGCGACCAGCGGGGCGGCGGCGGTCTTGGCCTGGTTGCCCTCGGCCATGTGCTTCACGAGGCGCTCGCGGGCCTCGGGGGAGCGGACCAGGGTGATGCGCAGCGGCGTCTGGTTGAAGGCGGTCGGACCGAACTTCACCAGGTCGTAGATCGCCTGGACCTGCTCCTCGGTCACCGGCTCGTCGGAGAACGTGTTGGCGGTGCGGGCCTCACGGAAGAGGAGGTCCTGAGCGGCGGCGTCGAGAACGAGAGACATCGGAAAGCCTTCTTCTGTACGGGACTGCTGAAGCGATGTCCAGAGACTACGACGGAGATAGGTGAAAATTCAACTAAATCTCTCGGCGGGTGAGGGAGGTCACTCCTCGTCGGCCCCCTCCGCCGCCTCGCGCGCCGCGAGCGCCGAGTCCAGCCGGGCGCGGGCCCCCTCCAGCCAGTGGCGGCACACCTTCGCGAGCTCTTCGCCGCGCTCCCAGAGCGCGAGGGAGTCCTCCAGCGAGGTGCCGCCGGCCTCCAGCTTGCGGACGACCTCGATCAGCTCGTCCCGGGCCTGCTCGTACCCCAGCGCCGTATCGGTCTCGGCCATTCCCGCTCCCACCTCAATTGTGTAGTACACCGAAATTTGTCGCGGCAGCGTGATGCGCACTGCCGGTGAAGCGAACCGCCTACGAGGGCTCCTCGGCGGCGGCGACCCGCACCGAAAACTCCCCCTCCGCCACCCGAGCCCGCAGCACGTCGCCCGCCGACACGTCCTCGGGCGCGCGCACCACGTGCCCGTCGGCCCGCTGGAGCACCGCGTACCCGCGCTCCAGCGTGGCGGCCGGGGACAGGGCGACCACGCGGGCGAGGGTGTGCGCCAGCTCCGAATCGGCGCGGTCCAGCAGGTGCCCCAGGGTCCGGCGGCTGCGCGCCAGCAGCGCGTCCACCTCCGCCTCCCGGGTCTCCACCATCCGCTGGGGGTGGACGAAGACCGGCCGCGCGAGCGCGTGAGCGAGCCCCCGCTCCTCCCGGTCGAGCAGCCCGCGCACGGCGCGCAGCCCCCGGCCCTGCAGCTGGCGCACCCGCTCCAGCTCCTCGCCGACGTCCGGGACCACCTTCTTCGCCGCGTCCGTGGGCGTGGACGCCCGCAGGTCCGCGACCAGGTCCAGCAGCGGGGAGTCCGGCTCGTGCCCGATCGCCGAGACCACGGGGGTACGGGCCGCCGCGACGGTCCGTACGACCTCCTCGTCGGAGAAGGGCAGCAGGTCCTCCACGCTGCCGCCGCCGCGGGCCACGATGATCACGTCGACCTCGGGCATGGAGTCCAGCTCCTTGACCGCCTGGACCACCTGGGGCACCGCGTGCACCCCTTGGACGGCGACGTTGCGGACCTCGAAGCGGACCGCCGGCCACCTGCGCCGGGCGTTCTCCAGCACATCGCGCTCGGCCGCCGAGGCCCGCCCCACCACCAGCCCGATCAGCTGCGGCAGGAACGGCAGCGGCTTCTTGCGGTCCAGCGCGAAGAGCCCCTCGGAGGCGAGGGAGCGCTTGAGCCGCTCCAGCCGGGCGAGGAGCTCGCCGATGCCCACGGGCCGTATCTCGGTGGCCCGCAGGGACAGCTGCCCGCGCGGGGCGTACCACTCGGGCTTGGCCAGCACGACGACGCGCGCGCCCTCCGTCACGGAGTCCGCGACGTCGTCGAAGACCTGCCGGAAGCAGGTCACGCTCAGGGAGATGTCGTGCGAGGGATCGCGCAGCGTCAGGAAGACCACCCCCGCTCCCGGCCGCCGCGAGAGCTGCGTGATCTGCCCTTCCACCCACACCTGACCGAGCTTGTCGATCCAGCCCCCGATGAGCCGGGACACCTGACCGACCGGCAGCGGCGCGTCAGCCGACGAATTCAGACCCATGCACGCAGGCTAACCGCCCGCACCGACACCGGCGTCGGGCCGGGAGCCTTCGTCCTGCCCGCGTCGCCCGCGCTGGGCCACCAGGACGCCCAGGCCCACCAGCAGCCACACCGCCCCCACCAGTTGCGCCGTCCACGAGGCCTCGACGATCACCGCGATGGTCACGGCGGCGCCGAGGACCGGGATCACCAGGTGCTTGAACCAGTTCGGAGCCCCCCCGCGCCGCTTGACCACGAACCAGCCGACCACCGAGGCGTGCAGCAGCGTGAACGCCACCAGCGCCCCGATGTCGACGACCGACACCAGGTGGTCCAGCCCGTCGTCGCGCCGGGCCGCCCACACGGCCGCGATCAGCGTGACCGTCGCCGCCAGCAGCAGGGCCGGACGCGGGGTCCCGTGCGAGGTGTGCGCCAAGGCGCGGGGCAGCCGCCGCTCGCGGGCCATCGCGAAGAGCAGCCGGCCCGCCGCGGCCTGCCCGGCCAGGGCCGCGAAGGCGGCCCCGATGGCCTTGCTGACGGCGACCAGGTCGTGCAGCCACATCCCTACGGAGGCCTCGACCGTGGTGTAGAAGGCCGAGCCCTGCTTCCCCGGTTCGGCCGCCAGCTCCGCCGCCGACAGGGGGCTGAGGAGGGCCGCCAGATAGGTCTGGGCGATGAACAGCACCCCGGTCAGCGCCAGGCAGAACAGCACCGCCCGGGCCACCTTGGCGCTGCCCCCCGTCACCTCCTCGGCGAAGGAGGCGATCGCGTCGAAGCCCAGGTAGGACAGGACCGCCACCGAGACCGCGCCGAGCACGGCGGCCGTGGAGAACCCGCCGAGCGAGCCGTCGCCGGTGAAGGGGGAGAGCCAGTCCCGGTGCGCCGCGCCCCGGGCCAGTACGGTCACCGCCGAGACCAGGAACACCAGCAGCACCGCGATCTCCATGGCCAGCACGGCGAAGCCCACGCGCGCGGCGGCCCGCACGCCCCACAGGTTGAGCAGGGTGGTCACGACCACCGCCAGGGCCGTCCACACCCACCGGGAGACCTCCGGGACCAGGGCGTTCATGGCGATCCCGGAGAAGAGGTACGCGACCGCCGGGATCAGCAGGTAGTCGAGCATCGCCATCCAGCCGGCGATCAGCCCGGGACCCTCGCCGAGGCCCTTGCGGGCGTACGTGAAGACGGAGCCGGCCTGCGGGGCCACGCGCACCATCTGCGCGTAGGAGAAGGCCGTGAAGGCCATCGCCACCGTCGCGACGAGGTAGACGAGGGCGACGGCGCCGTGCGATTTGGCGTCGAGGGTGCCGAAGACCCCGACCGGGGCCATGGGAGCGATGAAGAGCAGCCCGTAGACCACCAGGTCCCGGAAGCCGAGACTGCGGCGGAGCGAGGTGCCGGGCGCGGCGGACGGGCCGCCGGACGGGCCATCCGGGCCGGGCGGGCCGGGCGGCGTACTGGGATCCGTCGCGGACGCCATCTTTCCTCCGGGGGTATGGCCGGTGTGGATGTTCGACCCAGTTTGTGCCGAACGGGGGGCCCCCGGCCTGCTGGACACCCCCGTACGATGGAGCCCATGACTGCTGACGCCCCCGCTCCCGCATCCCGCCGCGTTCTGCTCGCCGCCCCGCGCGGCTACTGCGCGGGCGTGGACCGAGCCGTGATCGCCGTCGAGAAGGCTCTCGAACAGTACGGCGCGCCGGTCTACGTGCGGCACGAGATCGTGCACAACAAGTACGTCGTGAAGACCCTGGAGAACAAGGGCGCCATCTTCGTCGAGCGGACGGAGGAGGTCCCCGAGGGTTCCATCGTGATGTTCTCCGCGCACGGCGTGGCCCCGGTGGTGCACGAGGAGGCGGCCCGCGGCAAGCTCGCGACGATCGACGCCACCTGCCCGCTGGTCACCAAGGTGCACAAGGAAGCGATCCGCTACGCGAACGAGGACTTCGACATCCTCCTCATCGGCCACGAGGGCCACGAGGAGGTCATCGGCACCTCCGGCGAGGCCCCGGACCACATCACCATCGTGGACGGCCCGCACGACGTGGAGAAGGTCACCGTCCGCGACGAGTCGAAGGTCGTCTGGCTGTCGCAGACCACCCTCTCCGTCGACGAGACGATGGAGACGGTCGACGCCCTGAAGACCAAGTTCCCGCTGCTCGTCTCGCCTCCGAGCGACGACATCTGCTACGCCACCTCGAACCGCCAGGAGGCGGTGAAGGTGATGGGCAAGGACTGCGACCTGGTCATCGTCGTCGGCTCCAAGAACTCCTCGAACTCCATCCGCCTCGTCGAGGTCGCCCTCGACGCGGGCGCGAAGGCCTCGTACCTGGTGGACTTCGCGAGCGAGATCGACGAGGCCTGGCTCCAGGGCGTCACCACCGTCGGTCTGACCTCGGGCGCCTCGGTGCCGGAGGTGCTCGTCGACGAGGTGCTCGAGTGGCTGTCCGCGCGCGGGTACGGAGACGTGGAGATCGTCAAGACGGCCGAGGAGTCCATCGTCTTCTCCCTGCCCAAGGAACTGCGCCGCGACCTGCGCGCGGAGGCGGCCGAGCTCGTGGCCGCGCCGGGCGCGGCCGAGGGCGCACAGAAGTAGCACCCTCCACGGCAGGGCGCTCCGCCGGGTCCTTTCGTACGGTGGGTCCATGGAGATCTTCGGCGTGGACATCGGCGGTTCCGGGATCAAGGGCGCTCCCGTGGACCTGAACCGTGGCGACCTGGCGCAGGAGCGCCACAAGGTACTGACACCGCAGCCGGCCACCCCCCACGGGGTGGCCGGCTGCGTCGTCGAGGTGGTGCGCCACTTCGACTGGGACGGCCCGGTGGGGGTGACCTTCCCCGGGGTGGTCACGGGCGGGGTGACCCGGTCGGCGGCCAACATGGACAAGGCCTGGGTCGGTGTGGACACGGCGGCGCTGCTCTCCTCGCGCCTGGACGGCCGTCCGGTGACGGTCCTGAACGACGCGGACGCGGCCGGCGTCGCGGAGATGGCCTACGGGGCGGGGCGCGGGGTCGACGGCACCGTCATCCTGCTCACGCTGGGCACCGGGATCGGCAGCGCGCTCTTCACGGACGGGCGGCTGGTGCCCAACACCGAGCTGGGCCACCTGGAGCTGAAGGGGCACGACGCGGAGACGCGGGCCTCGGTGAAGGCGAAGGAGGACGGGGAGCTGACCTGGGAGCACTGGGCGCGCCGGGTCGGGAAGTACCTGGCGCACGTGGAGATGCTGTTCTCCCCGGACCTCTTCATCATCGGCGGGGGAGTGAGCCGCAAGCCGGAGAAGTTCCTGCCGCTGATCGAGGGCGTGCGGGCACGGATCGTGCCGGCGGAGCTGCAGAACAACGCGGGCATCGTGGGCGCGGCGATGGCGGCGCGCTCGGCGGCGGCGAAGTAGCGGGCGGAGTCGTCGGCGGGTCGGCGGTGGGTCGGCGGTGGGTCGTCGGCGGGTCGGCGGTGGGCCTGGTCCCCGCCTCGCTCAGGCGACGCGGCGGGGCATCCGCCGGCGGCCGATGAGGACGGCCTTGCGCACCACCGTGATCAGCGCGGCCACGAGCGTGCCGGCGTACAGCCAGCCGGCGTGCAGGGACAGTGCGGACACCAGCCCCATCACCTCGCCCGCGAAGCCGCCGGAGCCGCCCGACACGGGCCACACTCCGGCGGCGAAGGCGATCGGGGCGGTGATCGGCGCGGTGATCAGGTCGGCGGGCCGCACCCACAGGGCCGTGGCGGCCGCCACGGGCAGGAAGAACAGGCCGTAGACGAACAGCGAGGCGTCGAACAGCAGCCAGTCCAGGCCGCCGATCAGGAACATCGCGGCGCAGGCGAAGAGCCCGCCGCCGAGCCCGGTCAGCCGGGGCCGCGGCAGTCGGCGCACCGCTGCGGGCGCTCGCTGGGGGGACCGCCCGGCAGACCGCTCCGCCGGGTGACGTACCGTACGCGCCTTGTATCGCTCCACCCCCCAAAACTAGGCCGGGAGGCCGCCGATCGCGTGCCCGGACACGCGTACATCGGGGCCCCCTCATCGGAAAGTAAACTGTCCGGTGGCCCACTCCGGGCCGCCGCCCCCCTCCAGCTACGGGAAGTCGCCAACGTGTCGCTCACGATCGGAATCGTCGGCCTGCCGAATGTCGGCAAGTCGACCCTGTTCAACGCCCTGACCAAGAACGACGTGCTGGCGGCCAACTACCCGTTCGCCACGATCGAGCCGAACGTCGGCGTCGTCGGCGTTCCGGACGCCCGCCTCGGTGTCCTGGCCGGCATCTTCGGCTCCGCCAAGCTCCTCCCGGCGACGGTCGACTTCGTCGACATCGCGGGCATCGTGCGCGGTGCGTCGGAGGGCGAGGGCCTCGGCAACAAGTTCCTCGCGAACATCCGCGAGTCGGACGCGATCTGCCAGGTCATCCGCGCCTTCAAGGACGAGAACGTCGTCCACGTCGACGGCAAGGTCTCGCCGAAGGACGACATCGAGACGATCAACACCGAGCTGATCCTCGCGGACCTCCAGTCCATCGAGAAGGCGGTGCCGCGCCTGACGAAGGAGTCCCGCCTCCAGAAGGAGAAGGTCGCGGTCCTGGCGGCCGTCGAGAAGGCCACGAAGATCCTCGAAGCGGGCGACACCCTCTTCTCGCACGGCATCACGAAGGGCACGGAGCAGGGCGACCTCCTCCACGAGCTCCACCTCCTCACGGTCAAGCCGTTCCTGTACGTCTTCAACGTGGACGAGGACGAGCTGACGGACGATGCCTTCAAGGCCGAGCAGAGCGCGCTGGTGGCCCCGGCCGAGGCGATCTTCCTGAACGCCAAGCTGGAGGCCGAGCTCATCGAGCTCGACGACGACGAGGCCCTCGAGCTCCTCCAGTCGGTCGGCCAGGAGGAGCCGGGCATGGCCACCCTCGGCCGCGTCGGCTTCGCCACCCTGGGCCTGCAGACCTACCTGACGGCCGGCCCGAAGGAAACCCGCGCCTGGACCATCAAGAAGGGCGCCACCGCCCCCGAGGCCGCCGGCGTGATCCACACCGACTTCCAGCGCGGTTTCATCAAGGCGGAGATCATCTCCTTCGAGGACCTGGTCGCCTGCGGCTCGGTCGCCGAGGCCCGCTCCAAGGGCAAGGCCCGCATGGAAGGCAAGGACTACGTCATGCAGGACGGCGACGTGGTGGAGTTCCGCTTCAACGTCTGATCGATCTGGCGAAAGGCCGCCTGACCTTCGATGGAGAGGGGCGGGCGGCCTTTGCGTTGTGCGCGGAGTCTGCGGCGTGCTGAGTTGAGCCGGGCCTCGATCAGGTTTTTGACCAGTGTTGGGTGAGGACCGTTATTGCCTTGGTCACGTCGTTGATGTGGGCGTTATCCATCCTTATGGCCCGTGCAAGCTCAATGTGGAGGAATCGGAGATTTTCGTCGGCCGCCACTTGGCCCTGTTCGTTCGACGTGCCGGCCAGTTTGCATTTGCGGGCATAAGCGCGGCAGACCTCCAGGCCCTCTTCGGTCAATGCCGTCGACAGGGTCTTGGCCTCGGATGCCGCGCGGTCGCCGGCGCCCGTCGAGACGACGGCGTCGAATTGCGGGAAGGACTCGTTGGCGAACCCGTGTAGCTGTATCCCCGGCAGGCGGCGCTTCGTGAGTTCCTCGATGACCTGGTGGAATACCGAATCCGTACGGTGGGCCACATCGGCGGAGTCCCCCTCGCCGGCCGTTCGGTGGGCGCCGGCCAGGACCATCACTCCGCCGGGGGCCCCGCGCAGTACCCGGGCGCCGAGCCGCTCGGTCTCCTGGTCGGCTACCGGGTGGGGGACCTGCACGCTCCAGCTCGGCTTCGCGCCCAGGTCCACGTACACCCGGCCCCAACCCCGGTTCTCGGGGCCCGAACTGCCCGCCGCGTCCGTGACCTCGGCGAGGTGGCGGCCGCTCGCGGTGTCCGTGAACGACTGCACGGTGTAGTCGACCTCTGTCAGGCGCTTCCGCGCCCCCTCCAGGTCGCCGTCCAGGAGCAGGGCGACGCCCCGGGTGACCGTCCGGCGTTCGTCCGCCGTGGGGATCCGGTAGCCCCCTCGCTCGCCGAACCCCTGGGTGAATTCCGTGATCCGCTCCTCCAGGTCGACCCCCGGAGCCGTCGGAGTTGTCGAGGGTTTGGAATTCACCTGCATTTCACCTGATGGTCGACAGGATGAG
Source organism: Streptomyces sp. NPDC058289 (assembly GCF_042880975.1). NCBI lineage: Bacteria > Bacillati > Actinomycetota > Actinomycetes > Kitasatosporales > Streptomycetaceae > Streptomyces > Streptomyces sp. NPDC058289. The sequence continues at coordinate 50,801 of NZ_JBHVYI010000040.1, read as the reverse complement.
ATTGCGAAATACGCCATAATCGCGGCCATGGCCATCACTGCGCACAGAGTTGCCTTAATCGTTATACGTTTCGCGAGGAACGGAGTCATGGTCGGATAAAGATAGACCGAGTGAAGATATCCGTCTCTCTCGTCGCGCTCCGATCCGGAGTTCTCACCCTTCTCCTGTCCACCGCCCTCGCCGGCTGTGGGCTTCTCGGAGACGGGGAACCCGGTGGTGACGCCAAGGGTCGTCTGGCCGTGGGAGCCAAGGGCCGTTCTTTCACCGTGGCCGCGGCCGGTGACGTCCTCATCCACCCCGAGCTGACCACCCAGGCCGAGCAGGACGGCAAGGCCGCGGGCAAGGGCGGTTTGGACTTCGGCCCGATGATGGCGTCGGTGAAGCCGGTCATCAGCAAGGCCGACCTGGCGATCTGCCACATGGAGCCGGTGCTGGGCAAGCCGGAGGGGCCGTTCCAGAGCTTCCCCGACTTCCTCGCGCCGCCCCAGATCACCACGACCCTCAAGGACATCGGGTACGACACCTGCTCGACCGCGTCGAACCACGCGCTCGACCACGGTGAGGGCGGAGTCAAGAACACCCTCGACGCCCTCGACAAGGCGGGTCTCAAGCACACCGGCTCCGCCCGCAACCAGCAAGAGGGCGGCACGCCGCTGATCATGGACGTCAAGGGCGTCAAGGTCGCGCAGCTCTCCTTCGCGGGCGGGTTCAACGGCCGCCAGGTCCCCGCGGACAAGCCCTGGCTGGCGAACAAGACCTCGCTGGACGCCATCTCGGCCGCCGAGAAGGCCGCCCGGGCCGCCGGAGCCGAGGTCGTCATCCTCGGCATCCACTGGGGCACGGAACACCAGCCCGCCCCGAACGCGCTCCAGCTGAGCCTCGCCAAGAAGATCTCCGAGAAGACCGGCATCAACCTGGTCATCGGCCACCACGCGCACGTGGTCCAGCCCATGGAGAAGGTCGGCGACATCTGGGTCGCGTACGGGCTCGGCAACCAGCTCGCCCGGCACGAGGTGCCCAGCGGACTGTCCGAGGAAGGCGTCATCGGCTGGTTCGAGTTCGCCGAGAAGAACGGCCAGTGGGACGTCCGGGCCCGGTACGTCCCCACCTTCGTGGAACTGCCCCCGGACCTGGAGGCGGCCGACCCCGCGGTCAAGGTGCCCGACAACGGACAGGTCAAGGACCACCGGCTGATCGACCTCGCCGCCGCGCTGAAGGACGGCGGCGGGCTGACGCCCGAGCGGCGCGCCCGCTACCGGCTCGCGTACGACCGCACCCAGGGCACCCTGCTCAACCGGGGCGGTGGCAAGGACGGACTGGCCCCCCTGACGAGCCGCTGACGAGCCGCTGAAGAGCGCCGACGAAGCGCTGCACAGCGCCGACGAAGCGCCGCACAGCGAACCACCCGCACCCGCACCCGCACCCGCACCCTCACCCACATCCACAGGAGTCCCGTTGTCCGCGTCGCGCACGAAGCGGCGGCAGAAGGTCCGCCGCAGGGCGGACATGTCGCTGCTGGGCGGCATCCGGCCGCCCATCGCCGCGCTGTCCGCGCTGCTGCTCGCCCTGGCCGCGCTCACCGCCTTCCACCTCGGCAAGGTGGGCAATGAGTCCGTCCCCGAGGCGGTCCGCACGTCCCAGCAGTACTTCGCCGAGGACGGCGCCATCGCGATGCGGGCTTCGCTGGACGAGTCGATCATCGACCTCTCCCGCACCGCCACCCTCTTCAACGCGGGCAGCCCGGTCTCCGCCGACACGGTGCTCGACAAGCTCGGCAACGTCTACCAGAAGTGGCGCGGCACGGCCGTCATCGAGGTCAAGTCGGGGCGCCTGGAGGCCCAGCGCGGCGAGAACGTGCCGCTGACCGCCCTCGACCACACCAAGCTCACCGAGGCCAACGGCCTCGTCCCGCGCATGGTGCGGCTCGAGAACGGCGAGACCCGGCTGCTCACCTTCGCCGTACTGTCCTGGCCCGGCCAGCCCCAGAAGCTGCTCGTCGCCTCGAGCAGCCTGAGGTTCCCCGGTGTCAGCCTCGGCAAGTTCCGGGCCATCGCGGTCACCGACGCCAACGGCCAGATCCTCAGCAGCGACGGCCTCGCCAACGATGAGCAGATCCAGTCGGACGACGTCAAGGAAGAGACCGAGCGGGCCCGCAAGCAGCTCAAGAAGTACGCCAAGATCGCCGCGAGGAAGACCAAGGCCAACCCGCTGACCACCAAGGAGCCCGGCGGAGGCGGCTTCCGCGGCGTCAGCGGCAGCCTGCTCGGCCCCTCCGACGGCGGCGAGCGGACCGTCGTCGGCTACGCGAGCCTGATCGGCCCCGAGGCGGGCAAGGGCACCGCCGCCACCGCCCTCGGACTGACCGTCATCTCCCTCGTCGGCGTCACCGAGGACCGCACCGCCGTCGTCGACCCGTTCTTCGGGATCGCCGCCGCGGCCGTCCTGCTCGTCATCGGCCTCCTCGCGGTCTCCCTCCTCATCGGCACCGTGCAGAGGCCGCTGCTCCAGCTCTTCCTGGAGAGCCGCCGGCTCAGCCGCGGCGACCTGAACCGTCCGGTCAACCGTCCCAAGTACGGTGAGGCCGCCCGCATCGGCACCGCCCTGGAGCGGCTGCGCCGCCAGCTGCTCGGCGAGTCCGCCGAGGCCCAGAAGGCCCACGACCCCGGCCGCGGCCGCGGCCGGATCGGCGCCCGCGCCCTGCTCGCCACCTGCGGCGCGCTCCTGCTGCTGTGGTCCGCGCCCCTGGTGCTGCTGCTCAACCGGGCCGGCGAATCCGTCCCCGTACCGCAGACGCTCGTACACGACCAGCGCGAACGCACCGACACCATGGCCGACCGGGTCCGCCGCGCCCTCAACGAGGGGCACGCCGACCTCACCTCCGTGGGCTCGCTGATCGGCCCGGCCACCACCTCCGCCGAGATGACCGGCATCCTGGAACGCACCCTCACGCAGCACCAGCGCTACGAGTCCCTGTACGTGCTCCAGGAGAACGGCACCATCACCGCCAAGGTCGGGCCCGAGCCCCGGCGCCCGAACGCCAAGGCCCCCGTCGACGAGCCCGTGGTGCTGCTCGAGTCCGGGAACGCGCCGGTCATCATCGAGTTCGTCGCGGCCCCCGGTCTCAAGGGGGCGTCCGTGGTCGGAGAGTTGCGCATCGACTTCCTCAACTCCCTTCTGAAGCGGCCCGGGTTGGGCGAAATCCGGGTGATCGACGAGAAGCAGCGCGTCATCGGCGGCAACACCGGCTACCTGGCCTTCCAGCAGCTGCCCAACGAGAGCATGCGGGCGCTGGCGGCCGGCGCCAACCAGAAGGTCGGCAAGGGCCCGCGCCCCAGCAGCGTCCTGCTGCGCGGCAAGAACGACGACATCACCATCGCCGCCGCGGTCCCGATGGCGGGCGGCGGAGCCGCGAAGCCGCTCGCCTGGACCGTGGTCAGCTGGCAGCCGGCCAAGGGCCTCGCCATCCCCGAGTACAACCTGCAGAACCGCACGGTGCTGGCCGGCCTGCTCGGCCTCACGGCCGCCCTGGTCTGCCTCGGCTGGCTCCACATCGTGGTGATCCGGGCCCTGCGCGAACTCGCGAAGTGCGCCGAAGCCCTGGCGGACGGCGACCGCCGTACCGTCCTCTACCCGCGCCACCACGACGAGGTCGGCGCCGTCACCCGCAGCCTGGAAGTCGTCAGGCAACAGCTCCAGGAGCTGCGCAAGCGGGAAGCGAGCGGCACCGCCGGCCGGACCGGCCAGGCTGCCAAGGCCGGAAGGAACTGACCCGTGCTCTTTCTCTTCAGCGTGCTGGTCGTGTGCTGCGTGGTGATGCTGATCGCCGGCATCGTCGAGCAGCGGCGCCACTTCGCGAACCTTGCCGAAATACCCACCCGGGTGCTGGTCAACGGCATCCGCGGCAAGAGTTCCATCACCCGGCTCGTCGCGGGCGCACTGCGCGGCGGCGGTCTGGTCACGGTCGCCAAGACCACCGGCACCGCGGCCCGCTTCATCCACCCCGACGCCACCGAGGAGCCGGTCTACCGCAAGTTCGGCATCGCCAACGTCGTCGAGCAGATCGGCATCGTGCGCCGCGCGGCGGCCTACAAGCCCCACGCGCTGGTCATGGAGTGCATGGCCGTCATGCCGCCGCTCCAGGAGCTCAACCAGGAAAAGCTGATCCAGTCCACCATCGGCGTGCTGTGCAACGTGCGCGAGGACCACGTGGCCGAGATGGGCCCGACCCTCGACGACATCGGCCGCTCGCTGTCCCGCTCCATGCCGCACGGCGGCATCTGCGTCACCGCCGAGAAGGACCGCTTCCACGTCCTCCAGGAGGAAGCGGACGCGCGGAACTGCCAACTCGTCTACGCCGACCCGGAGATCGTCAGCGACGAGGAGCTGCGCGGCTTCAGCTGGTTCACCTTCAAGGAGAACGTGGCCATCGCGCTGGTCGTGGCCGAGCTCCTCGGCATCGACCGGGACACCGCGCTGCAGGGCATGTACGACGCCCCGCCGGACCCGGGCGTGCTCTCCGTCGAGCGCTACATCGGCCCCGGCGGCAAGCGGCTGCGCTTCGCCAACGTGTTCGCGGCCAACGACCCCGAGTCCACGCTGATGAACATCAACCAGCTCCTCGACCTCGGTGCGATCAGCCGCCCGCTGAACGTGGTCATCAACTGCCGGCTCGACCGGGTCGAGCGCAACGGCCAGATGGGCCAGATCGTGCCCGACCTCCAGCCCGACAAGGTGTTCGTGATCGGTCACCCGGCGAAGAGCGCGATCGACGCGATCCCCGCCGAGTGGCGCGGCCGTGCCGTCGACCTCGGCGGTGACCGCGACGGCGAGGAGTTCATGCACGAGCTCCTCGACCACCTCGGCCAGGAGTCCTCGCTCGTGGCCATCGGCAACATCCACGGCCAGGGCGAGGTCCTGCTGGAACACCTCGCCGAGCTGCCCTCCTTCGAGGAGGACGGCGAGGCTCCGGCCACGCCGGGCGCGCCGGCCCAGCACGTACGGCACGACCAGACCATGGCGCTGTACGTCAAGCACCTCGACCCGTACGCGAACCTGCCCGCGGCCGAGGAGGAGCGCCGGATGCGCAACCCGCACATCCCGGCGCCGCGCGGAGTGAACCGGCAGTACGCGAACCAGGAGTTCGTGAACCAGTACTACGCGAACGAGCAGTTCCCGCAGCAGCAGTACCCGAACCAGCAGTACCCGCAGCATCCGGAGTTGATCTCGGCGTCGTGGCCGCAGCTCCAGCAGCCGCAGCCGCCGGAGCTCCCGCCGCCGCCCCGGCGACCCCAGCCCGAGAACCCGCAGCCCCCACAGTGGTCCAACCCAGGAGAACCCCGTTGATCCCCGCCGTCCTCACCCCCGAGATCGCCGCGATCGGCATCGCCCTGGGCCTGCTGTTCTCCCTCGTCTGCTACCTGACGACGAACCTGTCACCCGGCGGCATGATCACTCCGGGCTGGCTCGCCCTCACCCTCATCGAGGACCTCCAGCGCGCCGCGATCGTCCTCGGCGTCACCGTCCTGACGTACGCGCTCACGCTCGTCGCGCAGCGCTACGTGATCCTCTACGGCAAGCGGCTGTTCGCGACCGTCGTGCTCATCGGCGTGCTGCTCCAGGGCGGCGTGGTGATCCTGCTGCAGATGAAGTTCCCGCTGCTGTACGCGAACCAGACCCTCGGCTTCATCGTGCCCGGCCTGATCGCCTACCAGCTGGTCCGCCAGCCCAAGGGGGCCACGCTGCTGGCCACCGGCTCCGCGACGCTCATGACGTACGTCGTACTGACCGCCGGCATCCTGCTCGGCGTCATGCCGCACGCGTGATCCCGGCCCGGCCCGCCGCCCCCGCCCGCCCTTCCGTCCGCCCCTTCTTCCGCCCGACCGACCTCGCCCGGAGTATCCGATGACCGCCACGTCCAAGCGCCGCACACGTCCCGTCCTGCACGCGGCCACCGTGATCGCCCTGCTGGCCGGCAGCGCCTACTTCACCGTCGAGCTGCGCAAGGAGGAGCAGGCCAAGGCGCCCGCCATCCAGTCGCTCGTCGATGCCCCCGTAGCGGCCAAGGGGGGCGACGAGGGCGCCCAGAAGTGGGAGCGGCTGAAGAACCCCGAGCGGTCCGTGCTGCGCGACGGCAAGGGCGGGATCCTGGCGACCTTCACGGACGGCGCCCGCACCGCCACCCTCACCGGTCCCAGCCGCACCTTCACCGAACCGGCCACCACCAAGACCCGGGTGGTCACCGAGAACTGGGTGCGGCTGATGCCGGAGACCTGGCGCGGCGGGGCCGAGAAGGAGCAGTGGTTCCAGGAGTGGTTCAAGAAGTACCAGGGCAGTGAGGAGGACGACCTCTTCGCGATGGCCTTCCAGTACGGCGACCAGGCCCCGGTCAAGAAGGACGCGGAGGGCGTCTCGTACGCCGGTGACGCGAGCTTCGGCCCGATCAACCCCAACGGCTCGGTCGGCAACGACTACCGCCTCGAGGAGTCGGACTTCTACGACTACCTGGGCATCCCGTACACCTTCCGCAGCGGGACCACCGTGAAGCCGGAAGCGATGCGCGCCCGCTCGATGGACTGCTCCGGCTTCATCCGGACCGTGTTCGGCTACCGGGCCCGCTTCCCGCTGATGGCCTCGGACACCTCCGGCGACGGCCTGCCGCGCACCGCGAACGGCATGGCACGCTCCAAGGCCGGCGTGGACGTCATCCCGCTGAAGGGGGTCGGCGTCGACGGCCGTCCCACCTCCATCGACGTCCTGCAGCCGGGCGACCTGCTGTTCTTCAAGCTGGACGGGCGCACCGGAGACCGGCTGGACCACACCGGCATGTACCTCGGCACCGACACCGACGGGCACCAGATCTTCATCTCCAGCCGCGAAGAGGCCAACGGCCCGACCATCGGCGACAAGGGCGGCACCTCCCGCCTGGACGGCAACGGCTACTACGCGGCGACCCTGCGGAGCGCGAAGCGGCTCTGAGGGTGAGGTCGCGGCCAGTACAAGCCGGAAGGGGCCGGACTCCGAGGAGCCCGACCCCTTCCGCATGACCGTGTCCCGGCTTTCAGCTGCTCCGGGGCGACGTGAGCTTGTCGAGGTCCAGGCTGATCGCGAGGGGCACCGGGCGCTGGAGGGTGCCCCGGAAGATGCCGCAGGGTGCATAGCGGCTGGTGGGCTCGTCGAGTTCGTAGACGTGTACGACGGGTGCCCCGTCCTCGTCCTCGATGCACCAGTAGTGCGGGATGCCGGCCTCCGCGTACTTGCGGAGCTTTACGGTGCGGTCACGGTGGGCGGACTCCGGGGAAACGACCTCGGTGACGAGCTGGACGTCCTCCGGTGCGAACCAGGTACGGTCGCCGTCGAAATCGGCTGTCGTCACCAGCAGGTCCGGTTCGGGACGGTTGCGCGGGTCGAGCTTGATGGTCATCTCGCGGCCGACTCTGGTGCCGGCGGGCACCTGCTCCATGAGTGCGACCGTGAGCACGGTGACGAGGTGGCCGTGCCACCACCGCTGGGGCGACATCCTGAAGACGAGGGCTCCATCGATCAGCTCGGTGTGGCGGGGCGCCTCGGGGAGGCGGTCGAGGTCCTGCGCGAACCAGCCTTCCGCGCGGGGCGGGCGCATCCAGTCGGGCAGTGCGGTCATGGGCCGACCCTAGCGATTGCCGCCGCCGAGAGCAGGTCTTGTGCCGGTGAAGCCGGTCAGCCGGATTTCAGGGCCGCCAGGAAGTCCAGTCGGGTTTCCAGGCGGGACAGGTCGCGGTGCGTGAGGTGTTCGATGCGGGCGATGCGCTGGCGCAGCGAGTTCACGTGGAGGTGGAGGCGGGCGGCGCAGGCGGTCCAGGAGGCGTCGCAGTCGAGGAAGGTCTCCAGGGTGGTCAGGAGGTCGGTCCGGTGGCGGGCGTCGTGATCGCGCAGGGGGCCCAGGAGGCGGGCGGCGAAGGCCCGGCGGGCTTCGGCCGGGATGAGGGGGAGCAGGGTCAGAATGTGCGAGGTGAGGTCCTCCGGGCCGCGTACGGTCACCCGCCCGGGCGCGGCGTGCGCGATCCGCAGGGCGTTGTGGGCCTGCTCCAGTGACCGGCGGGCGTTGCCCGGCTCGGCCACCGGGGAGCTGACGCCGATGGAGACGCTGTCCCCGGGGCCGAGCCAGCGGGCGAGCGCCGCGGAGAGCCTGCGCTGGAGCGAGGCGTGGTCGAGGGCCGGGTCGGGACGGGAGTCCGAGGGCTCGGGGACCAGGACGAGGAGTACGGCCCGGTCACCGTCGACGGTGGCGGCGATGTCCTCCGAGGAGACCGGCACCGGGCCGTCCTCCTGGACCAGGGCCTCCTCCAGGAGGACGCGCAGGGCCGCGGCGGGGACGGGGCGGGCGCCGTGCCACTCGCCCGAGGCGACCACGAACTGGCAGCGCGGCCAGTGGCCGACCCCGCTCACCACGGCCTGCGCGGTGCTGCGCAGGCGGATGGGGATCTCCTCGGCCGGGACGCTGCTGTGCAGCAGGGCGAGGGACCGGTCGGCCAGGTCGTTGCGCGCCGTCTTGGACTGCTCGTGGGCGGAGCGGGCGTCGACGACCAGTTCGGCGGTGCGGTCGAGGAGTTCCCGGTCGGGAGCGGGCCAGAGCGAGGTGTCGGACTCCAGGACGAGCAGCCAGTCGCCCAGCTCGGCGGCGTGGGGAGCGGGTCCGGGTCCCGGTACGGGTAGGGGCGCGGGCGCGGGTACCGGCACGAGGGAGTAGAGGCGGGTGCCGACCGTGACGGTGTGCGGGGCCGTCTCGCGCGCACGGCGGGCCGCGAGGTGGCGGGCGGCCAGTGCCGCCGCGGTCTTGGCGCGCAGCGGCGGCCGGGCCCCGGCGATCTGGCGTCCGGTCGCGGACAGGACCCGCACGTCGAGGCCGAGGGTGTGCCGCAGCAGCTCCAGTACGGAGTCCGGGGCGGCCCGGTCGGTGAGGAGCCGGCGGTGGCGTTCGACCAGGGCGGCCAGGCCGGCGAGGCTGCCGGGGTCCCGGCGGTGCAGTCGGCGCAGGACGTGCTCGGTGACGGCGGCGAACGAAGTTTCCGGCCGTACGGCGATCAGCGGGAGCCCGTGGCGCCGGCAGGCGCGCACGAGGTCGTGCGGGACCAGCCCGTGTTCGACCTCGCCGGCCGCGAGGGCCGTGACGCCCGCCCGGTGGAGGACGCTTACGAACGACTCGGCGTCCCCGTCCGCGCGCCACCAGGCGAGCCCCGTGAGGACGAGCTCGCCGCCGGTGAGGAAGCGGCCGGGGTCGGCCAGGTCGTTGGTCGCGACGGCGGAAATGACTCGGTCGAGCGGGCTGTCGCGGGGGCCGCCGGGCGAGGAACCGGGCGACGAACCAGGCGGGAAACCGGGCGGGGAACCGGGCGACGAACCGGCCGGGGAACCGGGCGACGAACCGGCCGGGGAACCGGGCGAGGAGGCGGTCGCGTCGGTGGCATGGCCCACGAGCAGGAGCAGTCCGAGCTCGGTGTCGTCCAGGAGTTCGCGTAGCCGCATGATCGCTACTTTCGCACGGCGGACGGTGTGCTGGGGAGGGATCGGCGCAGCTCACGGGGGTGCGGCCGGAGGAAAGCATGCTCGTCCACAGCCGTCGGAGAAGCCGGTTCTGAGCGATCGGTGACTGCCTCGCCCCGTGGGGACCGGGGTCTACTTCTGCGCATGCGGCCGACGACGACTCCTGGCCACATGCGAATGAGGAGAGCCGCTCATGGAATTTCTTCGCCCCGCCGACTGGGGGGAGGCGCTCGCCGCGAAGGCCGCCCACCCCACGGCCGTGCCGATCGCGGGCGGGACGGACGTGATGGTCGAGATCAACTTCGACCACCGGCGTCCCGGGTACCTGCTGGACCTGAACCGCATCGCGGAACTGCGGGACTGGGAGGTGGGTGAGGACGCGGTCCGGCTGGGGGCGTCCGTGCCGTACGCGCGGATCACGGAGGGGCTCCACCGCGAGCTTCCGGGTCTCGCGCTCGCCTCGCACACCGTGGCCTCGCCGCAGATCCGCAACCGCGGCGGCGTGGGCGGCAACCTCGGTACCGCCTCACCGGCCGGCGACGCGCACCCGGCGCTGCTCGCGGCGGGCGCCCGGGTGGAGGCGGAGTCCGTACGGGGCTCCCGGCTGATCCCGATCGACGCGTTCTACACCGGGGTGAAGCGCAACGCGCTGGCCCCCGACTACCGCGAGCTACCGCAAGCACGCCGTCGGCATCATGGCCCGCCGCGCGCTCGGCTGGACCTGGGAGTCGTACCGCCGCGGAACGAGCCGCGGCGCGGAAGGAGTTGCGTGACATGCGCGTGAACCTCACGGTCAACGGCCGTCCGAGAGAAGCGGATGACGTCTGGGAGGGGGAGTCCCTCCTCTACCTGCTGCGGGAGCGGCTGGGTCTGCCCGGCTCCAAGAACGCCTGCGAGCAGGGCGAATGCGGTTCCTGCACCGTCCGTCTCGACGGCGTGCCGGTCTGTTCCTGCCTGGTCGCGGCCGGTCAGGCCGAGGGCAGGGACGTGGTGACGGTCGAGGGGCTGGCCGCCTACGCCGGGCAGCGTGTCGCGCACGGGGGTCGCGACACGAGCACCGTCGTAGGCGAGAGCGGGAGTGACGCAGACGACGCAGGCGCCGGCGATGCAGGCGCCGGTGGCGGCGAACTCTCCACCGTCCAGAAGGCGTTCATCGACTGCGGCGCCGTCCAGTGCGGGTTCTGCACGCCGGGCCTGCTGGTCGCCGCCGACGAGCTCCTGGAGCGGGTCGGCGAGCCGTCCGACGCGGACATCCGCGAGGCCCTGTCGGGCAACCTCTGCCGCTGCACGGGCTACGAGAAGATCCTGGACGCGGTCCGCCTGGCCGCTGCCCGCCGGGAACACGAAGGACTCCAGGAAGAGGCGGTCTGATCATGGCTGGCACCACCACCGGCATTCCCACCGAGGTCACCCAGGGCACCCGTACCAAGGGCGGCATCGGCGAATCGACGCTGCGCCCGGACGGCACCCTGAAGGTGACCGGCGAGTTCGCCTACTCCTCGGACATGTGGCACGAGGAGATGCTGTGGGGCCAGACGCTCCGCAGCACCGTGGCCCACGCCGAGATCCTGTCCATCGACGTCTCCGAGGCCCTGACCGTGCCAGGCGTCCACGCGGTCATGACCTACGAGGACCTGCCGACCCCGGTGAAGTACTACGGGATGGAGTTCCAGGACACTCCGGTCCTGGCGCACGGCAAGGTCCGCCACCACGGCGAGCCGGTCGCCCTGGTGGCAGCCGACCACCCGGAGACCGCCCGCCGCGCCGCCGCGAAGATCAAGATCGAGTACCGGGAGCTGCCCCTCGTCACGGACGAGGCCTCGGCGACCGCTCCCGACGCCGTACTCGTCCACGAGAACCGCGACGACCACCACTCCGGTCACGTCCCGCACCCGAACATCGTGCACCGCCAGCCCATCGTCCGCGGAGACGCGGCGGCGGCCCGGGAGCGTGCCGACGTCATCGTCACCGGCGAGTACACCTTCGGCATGCAGGACCAGGCCTTCCTCGGCCCCGAGTCCGGACTTGCGGTGCCCTGCGAGGACGGGGGAGTCGACCTGTACGTGGCCACCCAGTGGCTGCACTCGGACCTCAAGCAGATCGCCCCGGTCCTCGGCCTGCCCGAGGAGAAGGTCCGCATGACCATGGCCGGCGTCGGCGGCGCCTTCGGCGGCCGCGAGGACATCTCGATGCAGATCCTCGCCAGCGTGCTCGCACTGCGCACGAACAAGCCGGTGAAGATGGTCTACAACCGCTTCGAATCCTTCTTCGGCCACGTGCACCGGCACCCGGCGAAGCTGTACTACGAGCACGGCGCCACCCGCGACGGCAAGCTCACGCACATGAAGTGCAAGATCGTCCTCGACGGCGGGGCCTACGCCTCGTCCACGGCCTCGGTCGTCGGCAACGCGGCCTCCCTCTCGGTCGGCCCGTACGTCATCGACGACGTGGACATCGAGGCGGTCGGCCTCTACACGAACAACCCGCCGTGCGGCGCGATGCGCGGTTTCGGCGCCGTCCAGGCCTGCTTCGCGTACGAGGCCCAGATGGACAAGCTCGCCGCGAAGTTGGGCCTGGACCCGGTGGAGTTCCGGCAGCTCAACGCCATGGAGCAGGGCACGATCATGCCCACCGGCCAGGTCGTGGAAGGCGCGGCCCCGGTCGCCGAGCTGCTGCGCCGGGTCAAGGCCCGCCCGCTGCCGCCCGAGCGGCAGTGGGAGAGCGCCGACGGCCCGGCCGACGTGCGCGCACTGCCGGGCGGGCTGTCGAACACCACGCACGGCGAGGGAGTCGTCCGCGGCGTCGGCTACGCGGTCGGCATCAAGAACGTCGGCTTCTCCGAGGGCTTCGACGACTACTCCACGGCCAAGGTGCGCCTGGAGGTCATCAACGGCGAGGCCGTCGCGCTGGTCCACACGGCCATGGCGGAGGTCGGCCAGGGCGGCATCACCATCCACGCGCAGATCGCCCGTACCGAGCTGGGCGTCCAGCAGGTCACCATCCACCCGGCCGACACCCAGGTGGGATCGGCCGGTTCGACCTCGGCGGGCCGCCAGACGTACATGACCGGCGGATCCATCAAGAACTCCTGCGGGCTCGTCCGCGAGAAGGTCCTGGAGATCGGCCGGCGCAAGTTCGGTGACCGGCACGCGGCGTGGGCCGACGCCGAACTCCTCCTGGAGGACGGGAAGGTGGTCACCGACGGGGGAGAGGTCCTCGTCGCCCTCGTGGACGTCCTGGAGGGCGAGGTCGTGGAGATCGAGGCGGAGTGGCGGCACCGCCCCACCGAGGCCTTCGACCTGCGGACCGGTCAGGGCAACGGCCACGTCCAGTACTCCTTCGCCGCGCACCGCGCGGTCGTGGAGGTGGACACCGAGCTCGGGCTCGTCAAGGTCGTGGAGCTCGCCACCGCCCAGGACGTGGGCAAGGCGCTCAACCCGCTGTCCGTGGTCGGACAGATCCAGGGCGGCACCGTCCAGGGCCTGGGCGTCGCGATCATGGAGGAGATCATCGTGGACCCGAAGACCGCGAAGGTGAAGAACCCCTCCTTCACGGACTACCTGCTCCCGACCATCCTCGACACGCCGACGCTCCCGGTCGACTACCTCGAAATGGGCGACCCGCACTCCCCGTACGGGGTCCGGGGCATCGGCGAGGCCCCGACCCTGTCGTCCACCCCGGCCGTCCTCGCGGCGATCCGGGCGGCGACCGGGCTGGAGCTGAACAAGACGCCGGTCCGCCCGGAGCACCTCACCGGCTCCTGACGCGGGTCACGAGGGGGTCGGCTCCGCCAGGGGCCGGCCCCCTCGGCACGGCTGCGCCGCGAAGCGTCGACGGGGCCAAGTGGCGGCCAACTCCGCGGTCAGTTCCGCCCAAGTCCCCTGGCGGATGCTGGGGCTCCGAAGTGTCGTTATACAGACCGCCGTTGACCAGTGAACACCGGGAGCGACGCGGGTCTGGACGGAGGTCTCATGAGGCGGAATTCGATACACAAGCAGGGTCTCTATCTCGGGTCCGTGCCGGAACGGGCGGCGGTCGCGGGCGGCTCGACGCCGCTGACCCTCGATCACGACCTCGACGTTCTGCCCGAGGCGGGCCGGCACCTGACGGTGGCCGAACTCGCCGGGCACGTGGAGGACCTCGCCGGCCGGATATCGGCCGCCGGGGTGAAGGCCGGGCACCACGTGGTGGTCCACAAGGCGGCCAACTTCGACGTGTGGCTGCTGGCCACCGCGGTGGCGCGCACGGGCGCGGTCCCGGTCATGCTGTCGCACACGCTGGACGCCCCCACCCTCGCCGCCCTCATGGAGCGGCTCGACAAGCCGCACCTGCTCACGGACGGCCCCAAGCTGAAGGCGCTGGCCGAGCTGCCGCTCGCCGAGCTCACCCGGGGCGTGATCAGCGTGGGCGAGTCCGCCCCCGGAGTGGTCTCGCTCGCCGAACTCGCCGGCTCCCGGGGGGTGCGTCCCGTACTCCAGGGCCTGGACGAGCCGGCGATGATCACGCACACGTCCGGCACCACCGGGATACCCAAGCTCGTGGTCCACACCCCGCGGACGATGCGCGCCCGGCTGCGGCCGCAGCTGGTCCTGCTCGCGCTGATGCGCAAACGGGAGACGGTCGCGATCCACATCGCCTTCGGCCACTCGCGGATGTTCGCGGCGATGGCCCTGTGCCTCGCCAAGGGCATGCCGGTGCTGCTGGTCAACCACGGCGCTCCCGAGGACGTCGCCGAGTTCTTCCTGAAGCACCGGCCCGGGCTGATCGAGGCGCTCCCCAACTCCTTCCTGGCCTGGGAGAACCTGGCCGACGATCCCCGCAGGCCCTTCGCCTCGGTGAAGTACTTCAGCAGCACCTTCGACGCGATCCACCCGAGGACGGTCCGCCGGCTCCTCGGGGCCTCCGCGCGCCGGGCGCAGTTCTTCCAGATCTACGGGCAGAGCGAGGTCGGCCCGGCCGTCGGCCGGCCGTACTACCGCTGGTCCGCGCACCGGATGGACGGGCGCTGCGTGGGCTACCCGCTGCCGGGCAGCGCGCGGGTGCGGCTGGTGAGCCAGAACGGCAAGCGGCCGTCGGCGGAGAACCCCGGCCTCATCGACGCCCGTTGGGACGGCATAGCCAAGACGTACCACGGTGAGCAGGAGCGCTACGACGCGAACGTGCACGACGGCTGGTGGCGCACCGGGGACGTCGGCTACCGCAGCAAGTTCGGCTGCCTGCACATGCTCGACCGGGAGATCGACATGATCCCCGGGGTGGGCAGCAGCCTGGAGATCGAGGACCTCGTGCTGGACAAGCTGGAGGAACTGGTCGAGCTCGTCGTCGTGCTGGGCCCGGACTCCCGGGGCGTCCCGATCGTCTGCACCCACGGAGACAAGCCGCTCGACCGGGACCGCTGGCGCACGGCCGTCGCCGCCTACCCCCAGCTGGCCGATCCGGTCCAGATCCCGCTGGCCGAACTGCCCCGTACGGCCACGATGAAGACGCGCCGGGTGGAACTGTCCCGTCGGCTGGAGGAGAAGCTCCTGCGGCAGGGCTGAGCCGGTCGGCGGCCGCGGGCCGCACACCACGCTCCCGGCGGACGGGTCTCGAACGAGAACCCCCGGCCCGCCGGGAGCTCGGCATGCCCGCACGCGACCGCACGCAGCCACACACCCGGCCGCACACGGCCGCGTCTCGGCCTGCGGGATCGCCGCCAAGTCGGCGTCAAGTCGCGGAACAGTAGACGGCAAGATCGGTGTTCGAGTCTTGCCCACATGAAGCGTCAAGATGATGACAGCCATGAGTGAGGCGACCGGGGGCACCGAAGAAAGCCCGGTGCAAAGCCTCTACGCGGCCATCGAGGAATCGGCCGGCCTGCTGGACGTGGAGTGCGCGCGGGACAAGGTCCTGCCCATCCTGGACATGTACGGCGACGCCCTCGCGCAGGCCGTGGTCGCGTTCCGGCTCGGGACCGGCCAGAAGCACGAGGGCGAGCTCGACTGCCGGTTCACGACCCCGCTGGACGTGGACCCGTACGCGCTCGCCGTGGAACACGGCCTGACCCCGCGGACGGACCACCCCGTCGGCGCCCTGCTCTCGGACATCCGGGACAACTGCCCTATCGAAAGCTACGGAATCGACTTCGGCGTCGTCCGCGGTTTCAAGAAGATCTGGCTGGTCTTTCCCCGGAACGACCTCCAGGCGATCTCGAAGCTCGCCGGAATTCCCTCGATGCCGCCCAGCCTCGGAAAGAGCATCGAGTTCTTCGACCGGTACGGCATGGGCGAAACGGTCGGCCTGCTCGGGATCGACTACCGGAGCAAGACCGTCAACGTGTACTTCGGCGAGCCCCCCACGGGCGGCTTCGCACCGGATGCCGTGCGGTCGATGCTCCGCGAGGTCGACCAGGCGGAGCCGAGCGACCAGATGCTCGCACTCGGCCGGCAGGCCTTCGGCATCTACGTGACCCTGAACTGGGATTCCCCGAAGGTCGAGCGGATCTGCTTCGCCGTGGCCACCGAGGACCCGACCTCGCTGTCCGTCCGGCTCGACCCGAAGGTCGAGCGGTTCGTCAAGCACGTGCTGGCGGCGGATCCCGCCACGAAGTTCGTGTACGCCGTCGCCTCCCAGCCGGACGGCGAGTACTACAAGCTCCAGTCCTATTACCGGTGGCAGCCCGGAGTGCTCGACATCATGCAATTGGAAGACGGGGCGCTGGACAGCCCCGTTTAACGAAACCCCGGTTTAACGACCCTCCCTCACCTGCGCATTGCTCATTTCGGGCTGTCATTTTCTGGAAGGACGAAGACGAACATGGGAACCATCGAAGTTCCGGTCCTGATCGTGGGCGGGGGCGGGACCGGTCTGTCGGCCTCCGCCTTCCTGTCCGACCACGGGGTCGGCCACGTGCTGGTGGAGCGCCGCGCGGACACCTCGCGGCTGCCGAAGGCGCACTACATCAACCAGCGCACGATGGAGGTCTTCCGCCAGCACGGTCTGGACGCGGAGGTGCTCGAACAGGGCGCGCCCCTCGAGAAGTTCGGCAAGGTCCGCTACCAGACCACGCTGACCGGCGCGGGTCCGCTGGACGCCCGGCTGATCCACGAGATGGACGGCTTCGGCGGCGGCGAGCTCAGCGAGACGTACGCGGCGGCCGGCCCGGCCCTGTCGGCGAAGCTGCCCCAGGTGCGGCTGGAGCCGATCCTGCGCGAGCACGCCGAGCGCCGCAATCCCGGACGCGTCCTGTTCGGCCACGAGCTGACCTCGATCTCCGAGGAGGGCGACCGCGTGACCGCCGAGGTCCGCGACGTCGCGACCGGCGAGATCACCACGGTCGTGGCCCAGTACGCCATCGCGGCCGACGGCGGCCGCACGGTCGGCGCGGCCCTCGGTGTGAACATGCAGGGCCTGCCCTCCCTGTTCGACGCCACGACGGTCTACTTCTCCGCCGACCTGTCGGAGGTGTGGAACGAGGGCTCGCTCATCACCTGGTTCCTCAACCCCTACCGCCAGGACCTCTCCAGCGCCCTCATCGAGATGGGTCCGACCTGGGGGAAGAACTGCGAGGAGTGGGGTCTGCACCTCTCCCTCGTCGGCGTGGACCGTACCGACCCGCAGGCGGTGACCGCCCGGATCCGCGAGGTCCTCGGTCTGCCCGAGCTGGACGTGACCCTGCACGACGTGACGAGCTGGACCGTGGAGGCGGTGCTCGCCGAGCACTACCGCTACGGACGGGTCTTCCTCGCCGGTGACGCCGCGCACCGCCAGCCGCCCGCCGTCGGACTCGGCCTCAACACCGGTATCCAGGACGCGCACAACCTCGCCTGGAAGCTCGCGGCGGTCGTCGCCGGCACCGCTCCCGACAGCCTGCTCGACACCTACGAGGCGGAGCGCAAGCCGGTCGGCCAGTTCAACCTGGGCTGGGCCATGTCCGCGGCCTCCCACCACCAGGTCGTCATCGACGGGGCCATCGGCCTCGGCCAGCACATCCCGCCGGAGCGCCGTACGCCGGTGTTCTTCGGCTACTTCGCCCCGACCCCGGTCGGCGCCGCCCAGCGTCAGCGGGCCGCGGAGATCTTCGCGACCCACCGCGGCGAGTGCCAGGCCCACGACGTGGAGATCGGCTTCGCCTACGAGGCGGGCGCCGTCGTCCCCGACGGCAGCCGGCCGCCGGCCCGCGCGGCTCTGGGCGACGTGTACGAGCCCACCACCCGCCCGGGACACCGACTGCCCCACGCGTGGATCGAGCAGGACGGCCGTCGCCTGTCCACGCACGACCTGACCGGTGCCCGGACCGGCTTCGTCCTGATCACCGGCCCCGAGGGGACGGCGTGGTCCGAGGCGGCCGCCCGGGCGTCGGAGACGTACTCGGTCCCGGTCGTGGTGGCGGCCATCGGCGAAGGCGCGGAGTACGCCGACGTCGACGGTGCGTGGGAGGCGGTCCGCCAGACGGCCGCCGACGGCGCCGTGCTGGTCCGGCCCGACAACCACGTCGCCTGGCGCAGCGCGGGCGGCGAGCAGAACCCGGCAGGGGCCCTGGCCGCCGCGCTCGCGCAGGTCCTGGAGCAGAAGGCCCCGTAACAGGGGCTCGTAACTGGGACCCGTAACAGGGACCCGTAACAGGGCCCCGTAACAGGGACCCGTGGCAGGGCCCCGTGGCAAGGCCCCGCAACAAGGCTCCGCAGCAGGGAGGGCGCGGGCAGCGCCCTCCCCCCGAGTGCCCCGGCACTCACCATCCGGCACGCAAGATCTCCTGGGTAGAAGAGGCAGTGCAGCACATGATCGATCGCAGAAAGTTCCTTGTCGGTGCCGGCGGAGCCGCCCTCGCCGCGACCGGCGCAGCCGCCGTGTTCCCCGCTTCCGCCTCCGCGTCCGTGGGCGCCCGGACCCGGTCCGGCATCCGGTGGGGCCGACTGGAGGAGCGGCTCAGCGGACACCTGGTCCTTCCGTCCGACGCGGACTACCAGCGCGCGAAGCAGCTCTACCAGGTCCAGTTCGACGCCGCCAACCCCCGCGCGGTCGCCTACTGCAAGACCCCCTCCGACGTGGCGAAGTGTCTGACCTTCGCCCAGAACCACGACATCGAGGTCGCGGCGCGCAGCGGTGGCCACAGCGCCGCCGGCTACTCCACGACCCAGGGCCTCGTCATCGACGTGTCCGGGATGGGCGAGGTCACCCTCGGCGCCGGCAACGGCACCGCGAGGATCGGCACCGGCGCGCAGCTGGTCGACATCGCGAACACCCTCGCGCCGGCCGGGCTGGGCATATCCGGCGGCTACTGCCCGACCGTCGCGGCGGGCGGGTTCTTCCAGGGTGGCGGCATGGGCCTGTTCACCCGGTACATCGGCATGGCCTCGGACAAGGTGACCGCGGCGAAGGTGGTCCTCGCCGACGGCCGCATCGTGACCGCCTCGGCCGAGCAGCACCGGGACCTCTTCTGGGCCCTGCGCGGCGGCGGCGGCGGCAACTTCGGCATCGTGACCTCCTACGACGTCACCCCCTCGCCCCTCACCAACGTGGCGGCCATCAATATCGTCTGGCCCTACGCCAAGGCGCTGGAGATGCTGGACGGCTGGGCGAAGTGGCTGGTCGACGCGCCGCACTCGATCGGCAGCGGCATGAACGTCACGCTCACGGACGCCGCTCCCGGCACCGTCCCGACCGCGTCGATCTTCCTCGGCTCCGTGGACACCGGTCCCGCCTTCGACGCGGAGATCGCCCGCCTGCTCTCGATCGTCGGCGCGCCTCCGGTGTTCCAGCAGAAGTTCACCGCCCCGTACAAGAACGTGATGATGCAGCTCTACCGCTGCGCCGAGCTCACCGTGGACGAGTGCCACCGCGACGACACCAGCCCGGGCGGCAAGGTCCCGCGCGCCGCGTTCGGCGCTTGGCGCAGCCGTCTGTTCAAGCAGACGATGCCGCGCGAGGGCTGGGCGAAGGCCCTGGAGGTCTTCGAGAGCGACCGGATGCCCGGCCAGATGCGCCAGCTGCAGATCTCCGCCCTGGGCGGCGAGGCCAACAAGGTGGCGCGCACCGCCACCGCGTACGTGCACCGCGACTCGCTCTTCTCGGTCAGCTTCCTCACCGCGAACGCCGTCGCTCCCGTCTCCGACGAGGCCAAGGCCTCGGCGAACCGCTGGGTCGACGCGGGCTTCGCCGCCATCGACCCCTACTCGAACGGCGAGACGTACCAGAACTTCATCGACGCGCGGCTGCCCGACTGGGAGCGCTCGTACTACGCGGAGAACTACCAGCGGCTGCGCACGGTCAAGGCCAAGTACGACCCGTACAAGTTCTTCCAGTTCGCCCAGAGCGTCCGCTGATCAGCTGATCAGGGGCCCGGCCGGCCGTGTCCTGGGGTGCACGGCCGGCCGGGCCGCCCCCTGGCGCGCCCCGGCATCCGGTGCCGTTCCGAACCCGATCCCGCTCCCCAGCCGTTCAGATAGGAGCATTCCGTGTACATAGCGGATCTGGAGTACGCGGCCCCGATGCCGTGGCCCGCCGAAGTCGACCCCGATCACGTGCGTGAGGCCACGGACCGGCTGATCGCCCACGTCGCCGGCAGGGTCGATGCCGACGGCGCGCTGCGCGAGGAGTGCCAGAGCAGGGTGCTGGAATCGGCGCTCGCCCTGTCGCTGATGACGCGCACCGGTACGGACTCGCCCGCCCGGGACCGCCTGCTCGACTTCCTCCGGGCGCACCAGGACGCCCCGGACAAGCTCGAACGCGTCCTGGCGACGCTCGCCGTCGCGCGGGCCACCGGCCGGACGTCCGCCGGTGACACCGAGCTCGTCGCCAAGCTGACGGAGGGCGTGCTCGGGGAGGCCCCGGGGTTCATCTCCGCCCGCCGCCGCATGATGGTGTGCGCGGTGCTGTCCGTGCTCGGCTGCCCGCTGCCGTCCGAGGTCCTGGACGCGGTCGCCGACGAGGTCCCCTCCGACCCCCTGCACTCCTGGGCCGCCGTGCAGCAGGCCTCGGTGACCCTGATCCTCGCCGCCGCCGCGGGGGTGGACAACGAGGTCACCGCCGCCGCGCTGGAGACCCTGGCCGCCACGCACCCCGCGACGACGGTGTGGGAGGGCTACGCCCTGATGCACCTGCTGGTGCTGCACGGGCTCGCCGGTTTCCCGGGGAACGAGGAGACCGTGCGCAGCGGCCTGGAGACGCTGCTGCGCCACCAGCGCGCCGACGGCGGCTTCCCGTTCGTCCTGGAGATGCACAACTGGTGCACCTCGACCGCCGGAACGGCCCTCGTCGCGGCGGGCGCCCCGACGGAGCTGCTGCGCCGGATGGCGGGGATGCTCGTCGACCACCAGGGCGGCGCCCCGACCCGCTCGCTCTCCCGCGGAGCGACGCTCACCGACGGCTGGTCGATGTCGGAGATCGTGGCCCAGAACGACGTGGACGACACCTCGTGCGCCCTGGAGTTCCTCCAGGCCATCGACCCGATCGCCTACGGGGACTCCGTGCGGCGCGGGGTGGAAGGGCTGCTGGCGGTCCAGGGCGCCGACGGCGGGTTCCCCACGTACGTCGCCGGGGCCTCCTCCGAACCGTGCATGACGGCCGCGGCCATCTGCGGGCTCGCCCCGCACCCCGACACGCTGGCCGCCCGGCAGCGCGCCCTGACCTTCCTCACCGAAAGCCAGCTCGACGACGGCGGTTTCGAGCCGGGGTGGAGCCGCAGCCGGCTGCACACGATCTTCCGTGCGCGCCTCGCCGCGTGCACCGCGGGCCCGCAGGACCACCACGTGGCCCGCATGGCCGAGCGGATCGAGCGCACGGTGCTCGAGACGCAGAACGAGGACGGCGGCTGGGGAATGCAGCCGGGTGACCCCAGCGACGACATCAGTACCGCTTACGGGTTGATCACCCTGTGCTACGGGACCGACCACCGGCCCATCGGGCGCGCGCTGTCCTGGCTGCTCGCGCACCAGAACGCGGACGGCGGCTACAGCGGGCCCCCCGACATGGTCGGCCCGCGCCCGTTCCCGTACAGCTTCCCCATCCTGACCGACGCTCCCGTGCTGCTCGCCTTCGGTCACGTCCGCTCCCGGATCTGGGACACGGCGGCCGTGCTCCAGGGAGCCAACTGAGGTACAGGGCGCGACCGTTCACGCCGCATTTGAGGAATCGCCCACTCAATGTCACCACGGCCGCTGAAAGCACCGAGGGAGGAGGAGGTCTTGGACCTCCTCCTCCCTTCGTGCGGGGTCAACGTGCCCTAGCCTCTTGACCGTTAACGACTCAGAAGCACCATCGAGCTCTTTACCCTTCGACGGAAGACCGAGGAATTGACATGATGCGCAAGATAGCGGCCCTGCCCAGTGGAAGGCTGGGTAAATGGGTCGTCATCGCACTCTGGGCGGCCCTGCTCGTTCCGGCCCTCATGCTGGCCGGAAAGCTCGGTGACGTCGAAGAGAACGACAATTCGGCCTGGCTGCCCGGCAACGCGGAATCGACCGCCGTCGTGGAGCGGGCCGAGAAGTTCATGTCCGCCGACACCCTGCCCGCGGTCGTGATCTACGACAGGTCCGCGGGCGTCACCGATGCCGACCTGGCCAAGGCGAAGGCCGACGTCGAGGCCTTCAAGGGCATCGCGAACATCGTCGGGCCGGCCCAGGGTCCGGTGAAGTCCGAGGACGGCAAGGCCATCCAGACGGTGGTCCAGGTCAAGAAGGACAAGTCGGGCTGGGAGGGCATCGGCACGGTCGTCGACGCGATGACCGAGGTCGGCAAGAAGAACGCCGACGGTCTCGGCTTCCACGTCGCCGGCCCGAGTGGTTACGCGGCCGACTCGATCAAGGCGTTCAGCGGGGGCGGGGCCCTGACGACGATCACCGCGCTCGTGGTGGTCGCGATCCTGCTGCTCACGTACCGGAGCCCGCTGCTGCCGCTGCTGCCGCTGCTGACCGTGGGCGTCGCCCTGGTCACCTCGGAGGCGGTGATCTACGTACTGGCGAAGAACGCGGGCCTGGTCGTCAACAAGCAGACGAGCTTCATCCTCACCGTCTTGGTGTTCGGCGCCGCCACCGACTACGCGCTCCTGCTCATCTCCCGTTACCGGGAAGAGCTGCTCCGGCACGAGGACCGGCACGAGGCGATGGCGGAGGCCCTGTACCGCTCCAGCCCCGCGATCATCGCCAGCGCCGCGACCGTCGCGGTCAGCCTGATGCTGCTGATGCTGGCCACCCTGAACTCCACCCAGGGACTCGGCCCGGCCTGCGCCGTCGGCGTCCTCGTCGGGCTGCTCGCCATGATCACCCTGATGCCGGCCCTCCTCGTGGCCTGCGGCCGCTGGATCTTCTGGCCGGTGAAGCCCACCTACGGAGCACCCGCCACCGCCGAAAGCGGAATCTGGTCCCGGGTCGGCACCGCCGTCTCCGGCCGGCCGCGGCTCGTGTGGATCGGCACCGCGCTCGCGCTCGCCGTCATGGCGCTGGGCGTGCTCGGCCTCAAGGCCGACGGGCTCGCGAACAAGGACCAGTTCACCAACACCCCGCAGATGGCCGTCGGCGAGGAGATCCGGTCGGAGCACTTCCCGGCCGGCTCCGGCGACCCCATCTTCGTCGTGAGCAAGGCCGCCTCGGCGGAGCAGGTGCGGACCGCGCTGCTCGCCGTCCCCGGGGTCGCGAGCGTCACGCCCCCGACGGCCAAGGACGGCGAGGCCGTCATGCTCGGGGAGCTCGAGGACGACCCGAGCAGCACGACCGCGATGAGCACCGTCAAGAAGGCCAGGGACGCGGTCCACGCGGTCGAGGGCGCAGACGCCCAGGTCGGCGGCAGCTCGGCGGTCATGCTCGACACGCAGACGGCCGCCGCCCGCGACTCCAAGGTGATCATCCCGATCGTGCTGGTCGTGGTGCTGCTGATCCTCATGCTGCTGCTGCGCTCGGTCGTCGCGCCGGTGCTGCTCATGGGCACGGTGGTGCTGTCCTTCGGCGCGGCCATCGGCGTGAGCAGCCTGGTGTTCAACCACGTCTTCGGCTTCGCGGGTGCGGAAGCCTCCTTCCCGCTGCTGACGTTCGTCTTCCTGGTCGCGCTGGGCATCGACTACAACATCTTCCTGGTCACCCGGGTGCGCGAAGTGTCGATGGAGCAAGGCACCCGGCGCGGCGCGCTGTTGGGCCTGTCCACCACCGGTGGTGTGATCACCTCGGCGGGTCTGGTGCTGGCCGGCACCTTCGGGGCGATGGCCTCGCTGCCGCTGGTGTTCGCGGCCGAGCTGGGCTTCGCGGTGGCGTTCGGCGTCCTGCTGGACACGATGATCGTCCGCTCGGTGCTGGTCACGGCGCTGACCCTGGACGTGGGCCGCTGGATGTGGTGGCCCAGCAAGCTGTTCCTGCGGGAGGACGACCCCGAGCCCCTGGTGGAGACCCCCGACCTGGAGCCCGCTCTCGGCGGCAAGTGACGACACCTCGTACGCAAACAGGGCCTCCCGGCACCCGCCGGGAGGCCCTTCGTGGTGGTGCGCCGTCGGCTCAGCGGTCGCGGTAGGCCACCTGCTCGGCCATCTTGACCAGGCGCTTGTGCCAGTCCTCCGCCAGCGGCGCGTCGTCGAGCGCCGCGCAGGCCGTCGCGACGAGCTGGTCGATCTGCTCCTCGACCTCCTGGCGGACGCCGGAGGCGAGCAGCGCGTCGTGCAGCTCGGCGGGGTCCCAGCCGCCGTTCCTGCCGTTCTCCACCAGTCGGGCCACCCGCTCGTCCTTGGTGGCCGCCAGGGCCAGCAGCAGGGTCATCTTGTGCTCCACGAGGTCCAGTCCGGCGGGCTTGCCGGTCGCCACCCCGTCGCCGAACGCGTCGAGCAGGTCGTCGCGGAGCTGGAAGGCTTCGCCGGCCGCGACCCCGTACCCCTCGAACGGGACCTGGAGTTCGGGCCGTCCGGCGATGGCCGCACCGAGGGCGAGGGGCCGGTGGATGGTGTAGCGGCCGGACTTGCAGACGGCCACCCAGCGGGACAGCGCCGGATCGGCCGTCAGCTCGGCCGCGAGGGCGATGTCCAGCTGCTGGCCGATGATCACCTCGGTGACCAGGTCGTTCCAGATCTGCAGGGCCGGGCCGGTCAGCCCGCTGGCGAGCCGGTTGGCGTAGCTGAGCGCCAGGTCGCCGGCGAGGATGCCGATGCCCTCTCCGAACCGTCGGTGTTCGCCTGCCCAGCCGTGCTCCGCGTGGAGGGCGGCGTGCTTGGCGTGCACGGTGGGAGTCCCGCGCCGGGTATCGGAGTTGTCCATGATGTCGTCGTGGATGAGGGCGAACACGTGCAGGAGCTCCAGCGCGGCGGCCGCCGCGACGACCGTTTCCGTGTCCTCGGCGTCTGCCGTACCACCGGCCGCCAGGTAGCCGCTCACGCAGAAGGCGGGGCGCAGCCGCTTCCCGCCCGCCCCGACGATGTCCGCGACCGCCTCGACCGGTACCGCCACGCGGGCGTCCACGGCCCGCCAGCGCTCGGCCTCGGCCTTCAGGAGGTCGTCGATCGTGACGCCGACCCGGGCCAGCAGCTTGTCGCGGGCGTCGCGGTCCACGCCGGCGCTCCGGGTGGGAGCCTGCGGCGTCGGCCGGTCTGGTTCCGCGGGAAGTTTCAACACGACGTTCTCCTTGGCAGTCACTTCGTTGTCCGGTGTGGTGGCGCCGTCGCGCACGGGGCTCCCGGCTCGGTCGGGCCGGCCCGGCCAGGGCCTGCGGCCGCCGATCCGGCCATCGGGAACTCATGAATTCAAGCCGCAGGATTTCGGTCTTTCCGAGCTGTGACGGTCATCTTCGGTCAAATGACTTGCCGGGGACTGAGGGGCGGATTGGTGTTGGCTTGGCGGCAAGCCGATACCAATCCGGGGAATAGTCGCGGCCAAGTCCCCCGGTTGGCGGACGCGTGCACCATCCGCTGTAATGCGTGGTGCCGTGGTGCCGCCCCGGGTCGGGCCGGCACCTGCCCGGCCGGCCTCCGGGCTCCACCGCCGCGCGGAGCGGCGTCCGATGGGTCGTACGGGCAACGCAATATCGCCCCATTCGGCGGGCGCGTCATGCTGTGTCAATTCGGCTTGGGGAATTCTAGGCGGGCGGAAGGGGGCCCTTGACGAATCCGTCCCGGCTCAGTGATCCTCTTCGTGCAACCCATTAATCGGAGCTCCGGACGAGAGCGTTCCGATGTACGGAAAAGAGGGGGCGGCATAAAGCCGTCAGGCGGGTCGGGCCGTTCTTCCCGAATTCCTTGGCACCGTACTGCCGTCCGTCCGGCGCGCGGCGCGGCCCTCGTGGGGGACGGGGGCGAACCTCTGCCTCCTCCGGTCAACCAGCTTGAAACAGACGGGCCTTGGCGCACCTCGTCGGCCCGTGCCATAGGCCGTCGGGCCGCTCGCTCCCGAGCGGGAATTCGCACAGACTACGAGGAAATCAATCACATGAGCGGGCTCATTCTTCCCCCAGGCCAGGGGCGAAAACTGGTCACGAAGGCACAGGACGTGACCTTCAAGGTCACCGCGGCGGACGGCTCTTCCATCTCGGTCTTCGAAGTGATCGTGCCGCCGGGCTTCGACGTCGGCGCGCACACGCACACCAAGTCGCAGGAGTTCTTCTACGTCCTGGAAGGGGAGTTGGAACTCCTGGCGTTCGAGCCCGCCGAACGCACGACGGACACGTGGCGCAACTGGGAATCCGCCGCCGGGGACAAGGCCGTCCGCGCGACCGCGGGCAGTTGCATGTTCGTCCCCCCGGGAACCCCGCACGCATTCCGCAACGCCTCGGACGAGCCGGCGCGGATGCTCTTCCAGAGCTATCCCTCGCCCGATCACGAGCACTATTTCGACGAGATCGTCGAGATCTTCTCCGCCGGCCCCTCGGTGGACGCCGAGGCCGTCCGGCAGATGCGCGAACGCTATGACGTCAACCAGATCACGCCCCTGCGCTTCGAACCGCCCGTCCTTCCGAATCTTCGGTCCGCGACCGACCGTACGGCGTAACGAGAGGTGACCACCATGGACAGGATTCCCCTCGTTCACGCGAGTCTGGGAGAAAAGGAACTGGCCGCCGTCGCCGAGGTGTTCTCCTCGGGCTGGCCGGCCGGCCAGGGCCCCCAGGGCAAGGCACTGGAGGCCCAGCTCGTCGAGCGCTACGGAGTCGGCGACGCCGTCTCGCTCAGCAACTGCGGCGCCGCGCTCCACCTGGCGATGCTCGCCCTCGGCGTCGAACCCGGCGACGAGGTGATCGTCGCCGACTACACCTTCCCGGCCCCCGCCCACGCGGTGCGCTACGTCGACGCCGTCCCCGTCTTCGCCGACGTGCGCGCCGACACCGGCACCGTGGACCCGCAGGCGGTCGAGAGCCTGATCGGACCGCGGACCGTCGGCATCATCGCGGTGGACACGGTCGGCCTGCCCGCCGACTACACCGAGCTGAACGCGATCGCGGACCGCCACGGCCTGTTCGTGGTCGAGGACGCCGCCTGCTCGGTCGGCGCCACCTACCAGGGGCGGCAGGCCGGCACGCTGGCACCGGTGGCCTGCCTGTCCTTCCACGGACGCAAGGGAGCCAGCAGCGGCGAGGGCGGCGCGCTGCTCTCCGCCGACCCGGTGATCGGGCAGGACGCGCGGCTGCGGTCCTCCTTCGGCATCGGCAGCATCTTCGACCAGTCGCAGATCGTCGGCCTGCCGATCCCCGAGTTCACCGACATCGGCTACAACTACAAGATGTCCGACATCGCCGCCGCGATCCTGCGGGTGCAGATGGGCCGGATCGACGAACTGCTGGTCCGCCGCAGCTCCATCGCCGCCCAGTACGGCGAACTCCTCGCGGACGAGGACCTCCTGACGCTTCCCCACGTACCCGGGGACCGCACCCACGCCTGGCAGTCCTACATGGTGACCCTGGACCCGCGGGTGGACCGCGCCGGGCTCGCCGCCGCGCTCCGCGCCCAGGACATCGGCTGCGGGCACGGCACGTGGGCGACCCACGTGCAGCCGGTGTACCAGTCCAAGCGCAAGTGCCCGGTCTCGGCCGACCTCTTCGCGCGCAACCTGGCCATCCCGATGCACGCCGAACTGACCGAGGCGCAGGTCGAGCGGGTCGTGAGCGTCCTGCGGACCGAACTTCGCACCCACGCGCGCGGCCGCTGAACCCCCGGCGCGGCAGCAGGACTCGGCTGCTGCCGCGCCGTCTCCCGAAGCGCCGTCCCCGACCGAGCCGGAACCTGTGTGTGAGGAGTGTTGGTGCTTACGGTCTCCCTTGTCGGTGCGGGGCCGCGCGGTTTCGCGGTCCTGGAGCGGCTCTGTGCCAACGAGCGCAAATCCCCGTCCCACCGAGCGGTGACTGTGCACGTCGTCGAGCCGCACGCACCGGGCCCCGGACGGGTGTGGCGCACCGAGCAGCCGCGCCAGCTGCTGATGAACACCGTGGCCTCGCAGGTCACCGTCTACACCGACCACAGCGTGCTGATGGACGGGCCCGTCGAGGAGGGGCCCAGTCTGTACGAGTGGGCGGCCGAGCTCGCCCGCAACGCCGAAGACCCCGGGGTGCAGGGCCGGTTCCCCGCCGAGGCGCTGGCCGAGGCACGTCGGCTGGGCCCGGACGACTACCCCACCCGCGCGTTCTACGGCGCCTACCTCGAGGACGCCTTCCGCGCGGTGACCGCGGCCGCGCCCGAGCACGTCGCCATCGTCGAGCACCGCACCCGGGCCGTGGCCCTGACCGACGGGGCCGGGTACGGCGGTCCGCAGACCCTGGAGCTGGCGGACGGCACGCGGCTCACCGGCCTGGACGCGGTGGTCCTCTCCCTGGGCCACGTGCCGGCCCGGCCCACCCGGGGCGAGAGCGCGCTCGCGCGGGCCGCCGCCGCACACGGGCTGACGTACATCGCCCCCTCGAACCCCGCGGACGTGGACCTGTCCGTGGTGGCGCCGGGCGAGACGGTCTTCGTCCGCGGCCTGGGCCTCAACTGCTTCGACGTGCTCGCGCTGCTCACCGAGGGCCGCGGCGGCACCTTCGCACGCGAGGGGGAGGCGCTGCGCTACCGGCCCTCGGGCCGCGAGCCGAAGATCGTCGCCGGCTCCCGGCGCGGTGTGCCGTACCACGCGCGCGGCGAGAACCAGAAGGGTCCGTACGAGCGCCACGAGCCGCGGCTGCTCACCCCGCAGGCCATCGACCGGATGCACCGGCGCGCGGTGGACGGCGAGCGGCTGCACTTCCTCACCGACCTGTGGCCGCTGATCGCCAAGGAGGTCGAAGGCGTCTACTACGGCGCCCTGCTGGCCGCCCGGGGGCGGGAGCGGCAGCGCGCATCCTTCGTCGAGCACTACCTCGCCGCGCCGGACTCCGAGTCCGAGGCCCGGCTCCTGGACTCCGCCGGCATCGCGCCGGAGGACCGCTGGGACTGGGAGACGCTGGCCCGGCCCTACCGCGACCGCGTCCTGCGCGACCGCGCCGACCACCGCGCCTGGCTCCTCGGCCACTTGGCCGAGGACGTGCGCCAGGCCCGGGCCGGCAATGTCCGCGGCCCGCTGAAGGCGGCCCTGGACGTCCTGCGCGATCTGCGCAACGAGATACGCCTGGCGGTCGACCACGGAAAGCTTGAGGGCGCCTCCTACCGGGACGACCTCCAGAGCTGGTACACCCCGCTCAATGCGTTCCTGTCCATCGGGCCGCCCGCCTCGCGCATCGAGGAACTGATCGCGCTGATCGAGGCCGGAGTCGTGGAGGTCATGGGCCCCGGCGTGCAGGTGCACGCACCGTCCGCGGTCACGGTCACGGTCACGGTCACGGCCGCGGACACGGACACGTCCACGGACACGTCCGCGGACGCGGAATCGGACCGGGCCGCGGACCCGGCCGCGGGCGTCGGTGCCGGCGCGGCTCCGGCGGTGTTCACGGTCACCTCCGACGTCGTACCCGGGCCCCCGGTGGCGGCCACGGCCCTCATCGAGGCCCGGCTGCCGGAGCCGGACCTGCCGCGCACCGCGGAGCCGCTGCTGCGGGACCTGCTGGAGAGCGGGCAGGCCGCCCGCCACCGCATCGAGGGCGCCTGCGGCACCGCGTACGAGACCAAGGGCCTGGCCGTGACCGAGCGCCCCTACCGGCTCGTCGACGCCGGGGGCCGGGCCCACCCGCGCCGCTTCGCCTACGGCGTGCCCACCGAGGCGGTGCACTGGGTGACCGCCGCCGGAAGTCGCCCCGGGGTCAACTCCATGACGCTCGGCGACGCGGACGCCATCGCCTGCGCCGTGCTCGCCCTGTCCGGCGCCCCTCGGACGGCCCGTCCGCCCGGACGGTACCGGCACGCGCCCACCGATCCCGTCGAGGTGAACGCATGACAGCCGACGACCGAGCGAGCGTGCCGGACGCGGAGCCGGCCGGGTGCGGCCCCGACTCCGGACTGCTGTCCCCGGTCCGGGCCGGCACGCCCGCCGAGGCCGTCACCTCCGACCTGGCCTGGCTGCAGGCCATGCTCGACGCGGAGGCGGCCCTCGCCCGCGCCCAGGCGAAGGTCGGCAGCGTGCCCGCGGAGGCGGCCGCCGTCATCAGCCGCGCGGCGCGGGCCGAACGGCTGGACGTGCGCGCACTCGCGCTGGTCGCGCGCGAGACCGCGAACCCGGTGGTCGGACTGGTCCGGGAACTCACCCGGCTGGTCGCCGCCGAGTCGCCGGAAGCCGCCGAGTTCGTCCACCACGGCTCCACCAGCCAGGACGTCTTCGACACCGGCGCCATGCTGGTCGCCGACCGCACGCTGCGGCTGATCCGCGCGGACCTGGAACGGGCCGCCGAAGCCCTGGCGGACCTCGCCGCCCGGCACCGTGACACCGTCATGGCGGGCCGCACCCTCGCCCTGCACGCCGTACCCACCACCTTCGGCCTGAAGGCGGCCGGCTGGCGCAGGCTGCTGCTGGACGCCCGGGACCGGGTGGCCGCCGTACTCGGCGGAGGCCTGCCCGTATCGCTGGGCGGAGCCGCCGGCACCCTCGCCGGATACCTGGAGTTCGCCGCGCCCGGGGAGGGCGGCAGCTACGACGGCTACGGCGACTACGCAGACCGGCTCCTGGACGCCTACGCCGCCGAGACCGGCCTGGCCCGCCCGCCGCTGCCGTGGCACGCGCTGCGCACCCCGATGGCCGACCTCGCCGCCGCCCTCGCGTTCGTCACGGGCGCCCTGGGCAAGATCGCCGTGGACGTGCAGTCGCTGACCCGGACCGAGGTCGGAGAGGTCTCCGAACCCGCGGTGGAAGGGCGCGGCGCGTCCTCGGCGATGCCGCACAAGCGCAACCCGGTCCTGGCCACCCTGATCCGCAGCGCCGCACTCCAAGTGCCCGTGCTGGCAGCCGGAGTGACGCAGTGTCTGGTCTGCGAGGACGAGCGCTCGGCCGGGGTGTGGCACGCCGAGTGGCAGCTGCTGCGCGAGTGCCTGCGGTTGGCCGGCGGCGCCGCGCACACCGCCGTGGAACTGGTCGAGGGGCTGGTCGTACGGCCCGAACGGATGCGGGAGAACCTGATGCTGACGGGAAGCCAAGTGGTCTCGGAGCGGGTGTCGGCGGTCCTGGCGCCCCGGATAGGCAAGGCCGAGGCGAAGGAACTGCTGACCCGGGCCTCGGCCGAGGCGGACCGCACCGGCGGCTCGCTGGCCGACATCCTGGGCGCACTTCCCAAGGTGAAGCGGCACCTCACGGACGCCCAGATCGTCCGCCTGCTGGATCCGGCGGGGTACACCGGCGCCGCACCGGCCCTGGTGGACCAGGAACTGGCCCGCGCCGGCGGGGTCCCGCACGCGCAGGCGCAGTAGGCAGGGCCGCGCCGGGTCCTCCCGGCGACGCGAAGAAGCCCCGGCCGGGGGCGGACGACCTTCGGGGTCGCGTCCTCGGCCGGGGCTCCGTCGTTCCCGCGGGCCGCCGGGCGACGAGTTTCGGCCAGTGCGCCTCCGCGGGGCCCGTCGCGGGCCCCTGCGCCCCAATCCGCACGGCTAAAGATCCAGGCGAAACACCTCGGTGAAAGGTCCGGTCGAATGGTCCGGTCGAAAGGTCCCGGGGAAGGCAAGTCACCGCCAAGCCAGTAGCAAGCGCCATACGCGATGTTGGGGAACGTACACGCTGTGAGGGCAGCAGAAAATTCTCTACATCAGAGAGATAGATGCCAGGTATGCCAATTCTATGTAAGCCTTCGGTGAGCGTGCCGGAACACATCATCACGATGGAAGACACTCTGGCATTCGCCAGGGAAGCGCACGCGGGCAAGCCGCAGCTTCCGCTGGCCCTTCGACTGATAGAGAACACGGGGGTGCGCAAGCGTCACCTGGTCCAGCCGATCGAAAAGACGCTGCGCCACCCCGGTTTCCAGGAACGCAATCGCATCTACGAGATCGAATCGAAGAAGCGGTGCCCGGAAGTCATAGAAAAGGCCCTGGAGAACGCGGGCCTGGTGGCGACGGACATCGACGCGATCATCTACGTCTCGTGCACCGGGTTCATGATGCCCTCGCTCACCGCGTGGCTGATCAACGAGATGGGATTCCGCTACGACACGCGGCAGCTCCCCATCGCGCAGCTCGGCTGCGCCGCGGGTGGTGCGGCGATCAACCGCGCCCACGACTTCTGCGTGGCACATCCCGAGAGCAACGTCCTGATCGTCTCCTGTGAGCTGTGCTCGCTGTGCTACCAGCCCGATGCCGACGACGTCGGTTCGCTGCTGTCGGACGGGCTGTTCGGTGACGCGGTCGCGGCCGCGGTGGTGCGGGGCAGCGGTGGCGCCGGCGTTCTGCTGGAGCGCAACGCCTCCTACCTCATTCCGAACACCGAGGACTGGATCTCGTACTCCGTCCGCGACACCGGATTCCACTTCCAGCTCGATCGCCGCGTGCCCGGAACGATGGAACCGATCGCTCCGGTGCTGGGCGACCTGGCCGCGCTCCACGGCTGGGACATCGGCGATCTGGACTTCTACATCATTCACGCCGGCGGCCCCCGCATTCTGGACGACCTCGCCAAGTTCCTGAACGTGGACCGGACGGTGTTCCGGCACAGCTGGTCCACGCTGACGGAATACGGGAACATCGCCAGTGCGGTCGTGTTCGACGCCCTTCGCCGGCAGTTCGAAGAAGCCGAGCGGCTGTCGGCGGGATCCACCGGTGTGATTGCCGGATTCGGTCCCGGAATCACGGCCGAAATGGTTCTGGGGAGCTGGGTTCCGGCGGCCCCGCAGCACGTGGAAGCGAAGCCGGCCGTCGCGTCGGTGCCGCGTCAGCTCTCGGGAAGCATGGTGGGGACGGCATGACCAACGGCCAGCCGACGTCGGATCGGATCATGCGGCTCATCACCGGGTACTGGGCGACCGGCATCCTGGGCACCGCGGCGAGCCACTCCCTGTTCACCCACCTGGAGGACGGCGCGACCTCCGCCGCCCACCTGGCCGACCGCGCCGGGATCTCCGAGCGGGGCGCGCAAGCCCTCCTCGACGGCCTGATCAGCATCGGCCTGGTCGAGCTGGACGGCGGCGACTACCGCAACACCGCCGAGGCGTCCGCTTTCCTGGTGGAGGGCCGCGCCGAATCGCTGAGCGGGTTCGCCAAGCTCAAGATGGGCCACATGGGCAGCCTTTCGGTGCTTCCCGAGGTCGTCCGCGCAGGCGGCCCGCTGACGGACGCCGTGGTGGAGGTGGCCGACAACCCGCACTGGGAGCAGCTCGTCCAGGCCATCGCCGCGCAGTCGGTTCCCGTAGCGAAGATCGCCGCCGAGACGCTGCGGCTGTCGGAGGCCGGGGAGATCTCGATCCTCGACATCGGCGGCGGCTCGGGCATCTGTTCCGGCATCTGGCTGGAATTGAACCCCGACGCGCGCGCGACCCAGCTCGACTGGGAGCCGATCAACTCGATCGCCCGCCGGCTGCTCACCGAGCGGGGCGTGGCCGATCGCGTCAGCTACGTCGACGGGGACTTCCACACCACCGGGTTCGGCGACTCCGCGCACGACATCGTGATGTACTCCAACATCGCCCACCAGGAGGGGCCGGAGGACAACATCGCGATCTTCGCCAAGGCGCGCGGTGCCCTGAAGCCCGGCGGTACGCTGGTCGTCTCCGACTACATCGTCGAGGACGACCGCAGCGGCCCCCCCTTCGCGTTGACCTTCGCCTCGGAAATGCTGCTCAAGAGCAGGCACGGGGGCACCTGGAGCAGGGCGGATTACCACGCCTGGCTCACTAAGGCCGGCTTCGGCGAAATCACCTTCCAGAGCACGCCTTCGCCGACCACGTTGATCTTCGCGCGGTAGTCGAGGGCCCTAATGCGGAGCGCCGGTCGGAGGGGAAGCGGAATGAACCCCACCCCGGCGCTCCGAGCATGATCAGTGACGAGCAGAACGTCGTCGCGCGGGGAGTGCGGGATTCCGAACGTTGCGCGGATCTACCTGTCCGGCATATGCCTTCCGGCTGGCTAAAGTTCAACTCACCAGATTTTCAACGGGGGTTGTCATTCTTGATCGCCATGCTGGATCCTTCCTGGTGCAGAGGTGACGACTCTCGTCATCCGGCCTGAGGCCGGGACGTACGCATCTTTCGGGGGAGCTTGATGAGTACAGAGGCAGTGAACGAAGAAATTGATTTCGGCGTGTTGACCGCAGACCTCAGGGGCGGCGGTAGACGTGGTACGGACATTGTCGTAGGACAGCGATTGGGAGGTAGTACCAGGAGCACCCGGAGCGTCGCCGAGCTGGAGCGGGAAGTGCGGGAACTCCGCCAGGCGAACGAGACGCTGAAGATGTACTTCACGATGGCGCTGGAGCTCGACCTCCAGTCCCCGCCCCCCGCCGCCGTGTTCGAGATGGCCCGCGAGCGGGCTGGTGCGCACGCCGTCGCGCCCCAGCCCCCCGCTCCGCGGCCGCACGGCGGCGTCCGGTGGGCACAGGAGGACCCGGAGGAGGCCCGGGACGTACCGCCGACCAAGGTCGAGTTCCGGGTACTGGGTCCGATCGAGGCGACCATCGGCGGACGCTACGTGGACCTCGGGGCCACGAAGCAGCGGGCGGCGCTCACCCTGCTGGTCAGCCAGGTGGGCCAGCCCGTATCGGTGGACGTGCTCGTGGAAGCGCTCTGGGACGGTCAGCCGCCGCAGTCGGCGATCTCCTCGCTGCACGCCTACATCGCCAACCTGCGCCGGGTGCTGGAGCCGGACCGCGCGCCGCGCAAGCCCGCGAAGGTACTGCGCACCCGGGGCCGCGGCTACTTACTCGACAGCAGTGTCGTCGACGTGGACGCCCACCGGTTCGGCAAATGCGCGACCGCCGGCTGGCAGGCACTGGACCGGTGTGACCCGCAGCGGGCCCTCGACGAGTTCGAGGCCGGCCTCGCCCTGTGGCGCGGGGAGGCGTACGCGGAAGTCTCCGATGCCACCCACGTGTCGCCCGAGGTGGTGCGCCTGGAAGAACTGCGCCTCTCGGTGGTCGAAGGCCGCTGCGCGGCACTGATCGCCGTGGGCGCCCACGAAGTGGCCGTCTCGGAACTGGCGGGCTTCACCCAGTCCCATCCGCTGCGCGAATACGGCTGTGAACTCTTCAGCCTGGCCCTGTACCGGGCCGGACGTCAGGCCGACGCGCTCTCGGTGCTGCGGATGCACCAGCGGCGCATGGCCGAGGACCTGGGCATCTCGTCGAGCCCCGCGCTCCAGCGCCTCGAGGTCGAGATCCTGCGCCAGGCCCCGACCCTGGACTGAGCGGAGGCAGTCCGGCCTCAGATCGAGGCCAACTCGGCACCGAAACCGGGTACTTCACCCGACCGCGCCCTGCGTCGCCCTGTCCGG
The DNA here is from genome assembly GCF_042880975.1 of Streptomyces sp. NPDC058289. Lineage (NCBI taxonomy): Bacteria > Bacillati > Actinomycetota > Actinomycetes > Kitasatosporales > Streptomycetaceae > Streptomyces > Streptomyces sp. NPDC058289. The sequence goes on along the minus strand of NZ_JBHVYI010000040.1, from coordinate 15,547 downwards.
CGGCGCAGGGCGCGGGCCGCCGGCAGCAGGGTGCACAGGGCCGAGAGCGCGGCGCAGACACCGGCGACGGCGCCCATCGCGAGCCAGGGGACCACCACCGGCGAGTCGACGCCGAGGACCGCGAGGGCCGCGCGCATGCCCGCCAGGTTGACCGCGGTGACCGCCGTCCCGAGGACGGCGCCGACCGCGGCCGCAAGCAAGGATTCGGCCGTCGTCACCGCGAGGACCTGGCCCCGGGTGGCCCCGGCCAGCCGGAGCAGGCGCAGGTCGCCGGCCCGGTCGGAAGTGGCCATCAGCAGGGTGTTGGCCAGCGCGATCGCCGTGTAGGCCAGGGCGATGCCCAGGACCAGGACGTAGCCGAGCACCGTGAAACGGTTCGTGCGCGGGTGCGTCGCCGTCAGCCACTCCTCTTTGGTCTGGGCCGTGGCCCCGTAACGGGCCGCCGCCGCGCGGACCGCGGCCGCCGCGGACGCAGGTGCCCTGACCTCGATGCGCGAGACCTCGGCGCCGGGCGCGTTGCGCGGGGTGACGTAGGCCCCGTTGTTGCCGGTGCCCGTCCGCATCACGGCCACGATCCGCAGCCGGGCGGCGGTGCCGTCCGCCCGCCACAGCGGTACCGAGTCACCCACCCGGTGCTGCCACCACTCCTCCGTGACGATGATGCCGCCGTCGTCCAGGTCCGCGACCGAGCCCGCGACCACCGGCAGCCGGGAGACCTCCGCCAGCGCCGCCGGGTCGACCGCCGAGGCCTCCGTCGGCACCTTCACGAACCCCTCCTCCAGCACCGTCAGCCTGGTGTCGGCCACCGCGAGGACGCTCGCCGCCGGGACGCCGGCGATCCCCGCGGAGTACGGCAGCCGCCCGCCCGTCAGTACGTAGTCCGCGCCGGTCCGGGCACGGGCCTCCACCGTCTTCGCCCCGGTCAGGGTCGAGGCCGCGCCCAGCAGCGATCCGGTCAGCGCGACCATCACCAGCACCGGCGCCGCCACCGCGGCCGTCCGGCGGATCCCGGCGGCGGCGTTCGCCCGCACCAACCGGCCCGCGTAGGAGGTCAGCCGGACCGGGAGCCACATCAACAGCCGTACGACGGGCCGTACGAGCACCGGAGCCAGCATCCCGCACGCGGAGATCAGCAGCATCGGCTGCACGGTGTACGTCTTGCGCTTGAGCAGCTCGCCCGGGTCCGACCCGAGCCGCCACCCCACGAAGGCGACCGCGGACAGCAGCAGCCCGCCCCCGGCCACCCAGCGCCCCGGAGTCATGGGCCGCTCGTCGGTCACGGCCTCGCGCAGCGCCTCCAGCGGACCGACCCGGCCCGCCCGCCGGGAAGCGGCGTACGCACCCGACAGCGCGACCAGCAGCCCGGTCCAGAACGCCGTCTGCAGCGGCCAGGTCTGGTCGCCGATCGCGTACCCGGCGGGCGCCAGCCCCTGCGTCACCGTCCAGCGGGCCATCAGCGGTGCGCCCGCCAGGCCCAGGACGATCCCGGCCGCCGACCCGGCCAGCCCGACGGCCGCCGCCTCCGTCATCACGAGGCGCCGCAGCTGGCCCGGCGTCGACCCGGCCAGCCGCAGCAGCCCCAGCTCGCGCCGCCGCGCGGCCACGGCGTACGAGAAGGTCGACGCCACCACGAAGGCCGCGACGAACGAGCTCACCCCGCCCGCGGTGCCCAGCATCGAGTTGAGGCCCACCACATCAGCCCCCGCCGGCAGCGCCGCCGAAGCGGCGAGCCCCAGCCCCATGACGGTCATCAGCGCGACCCCCAGGGCCACCGCCACGAACGTTCCCACCTGTGTCATCCAGCGCCGCCGCAGCGACCTCAACGCGATCTTCAGCATGGTTCCCAGCCAACCTGCCGCCCGGCCCCCGGTCAGCGGGGCAGGGGCGAGTCCCGGGGGTATGGCCAGCCCTACCGCGCCGCCCGCGCCCGCCGCCTACGGTGGACGCATGCCGCTCTCCCTCCCCGTCCCGGGCCGGTACCTGCGCACCGCCCGGCCGTGGCGCGCCGCCGCCTACCTGCTCACCGGCGGCATCACCGGCGCGCTCGCGTTCACCGTGCTGACCCTGCTCGCCGTGTCCGGGGCGGCGCTCGCCGTAATCCTCGTGGGGCTCCCGCTGCTCGCCGCGCTCGCGCTGGCCGGCGTACCGTTCGCGGCCGTCGAGCGCCGCCGGCTGCGGCTGGTGGACCCCGGCTCCGCGCCCCTGCCCGACCCGCACCGCGATCCGGACCGTACGGGGCTCGCGGCGTGGGCCCGCACCCGCTTCCGCGAGCAGGCGACCTGGCGGGAACTGGGCTACGCGGTGCTCGCCGCCACCCTGTTGTGGCCGCTGGAACTGCTCGCCGTCGGCGCCGCGCTCCTCCTGCCCGCCGACCTCCTGGCGACGCCGGTCCTGCTCGCCCTCGACGGGCAACAGGCCAACCCCCTCAAGATCCACGGCATCACCGGCTACCCCGAGGCCCTGCTGTGCGCGGTCGTCGGCCTGCTCCTCCTCCCGCTCTTCCTCTACGGGATCGGCGCGGCGGCGGCGGCCCGCGCGGCCCTGGCCCGGCTGATGCTGGGCCCCGGCCCCGGCGACCTGGCCGTCAAAGTCACCGAGCTGACCAGCTCACGGGCTCGGCTGGCGGCCGCCTTCGACGCCGAACGGCGGCGCATCGAACGGGACTTGCACGACGGAGCGCAGCAGCGGCTCGTCGCACTGTCCATGACCCTGGGCCTGGCCCGGCTCGACGCCCCGCCCGGCAGCCCGCTCGCCGCGCAACTCGCCGCCGCGCACGCCGAGGCCGGGATCGCGCTGACCTCGCTGCGCGAGCTCGTGCACGGCATCCACCCGCAGGTGCTCAGCGACCGGGGCCTGCCCGACGCCGTCGCCGACATCGCCGACCGCTCGCCGATCCCGGTCGAAACCGACTTCGACCTCCCCGGCCGGCTGCCCGAACAGGCCGAGTCCGCCGGGTACTTCTTCGTCAGCGAGGCCCTGGCCAATGCGGCCAAACACAGCGGGGCGGCCCGCATCACCGTCACCGGCCGGCACGACGGGACGCGGCTCACGGTGGAGGTGGCCGACGACGGCCGTGGGGGAGCGGACGCGGGGCGGGGGAGCGGACTCACGGGGCTCGCAGACCGGGTGTCCGTCGTGGACGGCAGACTGACCCTGACCAGTCCTCCCGGAGGCCCGACCCTGCTGCGTGTGGAGATCCCTTGCGTTCCGAAGGCACCGAAGACCCCGAAGGCGCCGAAGCCACCGAAGCCACCGAAGCCCACGAGTACACCGAAGACCCGGTGAACCCGTCAGCCCCCGCGGGAGCCGTCCGGCAGCCCCTGCGCGTGGTCCTCGCCGAGGACTCCGTGCTGCTCCGCGAGGGGCTCGTCGGCCTGCTCGCCCGCTTCGGCCACCGCACGGTGGCGGCCGTCGGCGACGCGGCCGCGCTCGAAGCGGCCGTCGCCGAGCACCGGCCGGACATCGTCGTCACCGACGTGCGGATGCCCCCGGACCACACCGACGAGGGGCTGCGGGCGGCCGTGCGGCTGCGCGAGACCCGGCCGGACCTGCCCGTCCTGGTCCTCTCCCAGTACGTGCAGCGTTCGTACGCCGCCGAGCTGCTCGACTCCGGCGACGGGACGGCCGTCGGGTACCTGCTCAAGGACCGCGTCGGGCAGGTGGAGGAGTTCCTCGACGCGGTCGCGCGGGTGGCGGCCGGCGGGACCGTGGTCGATCCCGAGGTGGTGCGCCGGCTCATCAGCCGCCGGCGCGACCCCCTGGAACGGCTGACGGCCCGTGAGCGGGAGGTCCTCGCCCTGGTCGCCGAGGGGCACTCCAACGCCGAGGTGTCACGCCGGCTCACCGTCTCGGAGGCGGCGGTGGGCAAGCACATCGGGAACATCCTGATGAAGCTCGACCTGCCCCCGGCGCAGGAATCCCACCGCCGGGTCCTCGCCGTCCTGGCCTACCTGCGCGGCTGACGGAACCCGCCGACAGAACGCGCCGACAGAACCCGCCGACGCAACCCGCCTGCGGGTCAGAAGCCGCGGACCGAGGCCACCGTGAACGCGGTCGGCGCACCGCCGGCCGAGGGCATCGGCCCGCCCTCCCTGTCGAACTGGGACCGGATCACCAGCGTCCGCCCCGGCACCCGCACCAGCGTGGTCGGGATCTGGAGCGCGGGGTCCGTGACGGTGCGGACCAGGCGGGCCCGCGTGCCGTCGGCCGACACCTGCCAGCGGCTCAGGGTGTTCCGCGTGTTCTGGGCCGCGCGCAGCACCCCGCCGGGGGCGAGGTCGAGGCCGTCGGCGGTCTTCAGGTCACCGCCGGTCAGGGCGACGCGGGACACCGCCCCGGAGGCCGGGTCGATGCGGTACAGATCGCCGGCCGTCATGTCGACGGTGAGCAGGAACCGCCCGGCCGGGTCCGCGGTGATGCCGTTGAGGCTGAAGCTGCCCGCCGGGGAGGGGGTGAGCCGCCCGCTCAGGTCGTACGCGGGCAGCAGCGGGCCGGAGCCGGCGGCGAGTTGCTCCGGGGTGACCCGGTAGACCACGGCGCGGACGCTGTCGGTGAGGTACGCGGTGCCGTCCGGGGTGACGGCCAGGTCGTTGAGGAAGCGCGGCCCGCTCCCCGGTATCTCGAAGTGGGCCACCCGGGCTCCCGAGCGGGTGTCGTAGACCGAGACGCCCGAGGTGGAGTCGGTCACCCAGAGCCGGCCGTGCCCGTCGACCCGCAGTCCGTTCGCGGTGTGGCGCCCGTCGGTGCCCGCGGGCAGGAAGACCTCCGCCGCGCCTGCGCCGGAGCGGGCCCGGTAGACGGTGCCGTTCGTGTAGGAGCCGACGTAGACCGTGCCGGAGCGGGGGTCGGCGGCTATGCCCTCCGGGAAGACCTGTTCGCCGGGCAGGGTGAAGGCCGTGGAGATCTCCGTACGGACTCCCCGGCCGGCGGGGGCGTCGCCGGCCGAGGCCGTGGCGGCGGGCGCCGATCCGAGGGTCAGGGCGGCGGTCAGGGCGAGCAGGGCGGCGGGCAGGGCCACGGGCGGAAACTTCTGCGCCGGCTTCTTCGTCATTGGACGTCCTCTTCTCTCTGGATGAGCACGAATGTAAGTTAGAGCTCTAATGCATGCAAGGGCTTTATGATGCGTGGATGACTTCCATGCCCGTCGAGCAGCGCATCGGCTCCTACCTCAAGCGCGCCGAGCAGGCGCTCGTCGGGGCCAAGAACGCGGCGGTGAAGCCGGCCGCAGTAACGGTTCCGCAGTACGCCGCCCTGCTCTGGCTCTCCGAGAAGCCCGGGATCTCCGCCGCCTCGCTCGCGCGCCTGTGCGGGGTGACGCCGCCGACCATGAACACCGTGCTGAAGAACCTCGCGGAGCGCGGACTCATCGAGCGGACCCCGCACGAACTGCACCGCAACGTCCTGGAGACCCGGCTCACCGACGAGGGGCGCTCCGTGATGGAGCTGGCCGACGCGGGGGCGGTGGTGGTGGAGCGGGCGCTGGCCGCCGAGTTCAGCGGCGAGGAGCGGGAGTTGCTGATCGGACTGCTCGGGCGGTGCGCGGGGGTCCTCGACGCGCTGAGGTGAGGTGCGCGGGATCCGGGATCAGGCGTGCGGCATCCGGGATGTGGGATCCGGAGATTCGGATCATGATTTTGCGCTGATTTGGAACTTTCCGGGGGATTCACACATCAGGACTAGGGGGAGCCCAGTCCCTTCTGTCCCGCAGGGGGCAGTCATGACCGTTCGGAGCGAAGTTCGTGCACCAGGACCCGCAGCGCCCGCGGCCCGATGACCAGCCGTACCAGCCCTACCCGTCGCACCCGTCGCCCCCGCCGTACCGGCAGGACCAGTCGTACCGAGCCGATGGCCACCCGGCGTACGGCAACGAGGCGTACGTCCCTCCGCACATACCCGAGCCCCCGCGGCGCTCCCGCCGCACCCGCTCCCGCCGCGTGCTGTGGACCAGCGCGGCCGTCGCGTTCGTGCTCGTCCTCGGCGGCGGTGGCTTCGCCGCCTGGAAGCTGGACTGGTTCTCCGGCAACGGCTCCTCGGTGAGCTTCGGCAAGACCCCGCCCCCCGCCGACACGGGGACGGCGCAGGGGAACCCGGGCCAGACCCCCGCGAGCCCGCCCGCGCCGACCGGCGACCCGGACGTACAGCAGGCGACCGGTCCGGCCTCCGAGTTCAAGCAGACCACCAAGCTCGACGACGGCACGATCATCGCCAAGACCCGCCTCAAGGGCGCCAAGTCCGGCTTCGAGGGCGACGTCTGGGTGTGGACGCCCAAGGAGTACGGCGAGGCGAAGTACGCGAAGAGCGGCTTCCCGGTGCTCATCGCGCTCCCCGGCGGCAACGGCTTCCCGAGCAACTACTGGTCCGACCGCAGCCTCGGCCTCCAGAAGGCCATCAGCGAGGGCGTCCAGGCCGGCACCAGCCTGCCGTTCATCGTGATCATGCCGGTGCTCAACCCGGACCCGAAGTACTACTACGACGGCTCCGACATACCCGGCCGGCCCAAGATGGGCACCTGGATCGCCGAGGACGTCCCGGACTTCACCCGCGCCAACTTCCGTACGTACAAGTCCCGCGACGGCTGGGCCTTCATGGGCTCCTCCTCCGGCGCCTTCGTCGGCATGAAGCAGGTCCTCCAGCACCCGGACAAGTTCAAGGCCGTGATCGCGAGCGGCGGCGAGATCGTCCCCGACTCCCCGTTCTGGAAGGGCCACCAGGCGGAGATGGACGCGAACAACCCCGAGAAGCTCGCCCAGAAGCTGATCGACGCGGGCGGTCCCGAGGTCTACATCAACTTCCAGATCGGGACCAAGGAGAGCGGCAAGGAGCGCATGACGCAGTTCCAGCAGAAGTACGCCAAGGGCCCGGTCAAGATGACCATCCGGGACATCCAGAACGGCGAGCACAACGGCTGGCACTACGTGCGCGGCATGAAGGAAGGCTCACTGGAATGGGTCAGCAAGGTCCTGAAGGGTCCGAAGCCCGAAACCGGCTGACCCGCGTGGCCCTCGACACGTCCACCCGTCCCAGGCAACCCATCCGGTCGTTCATACCTCTGTTATGGATGTAAGGGGGACCAAACGGTCCAACCCGCGCTCCCAGGGGGCGCCGGAGAAGGAACGGGAACGATCCGTGCACCAAGACCTGCAGGGTGACAGGGCCGCCACCACCGGGGACGGCGCGACCACGACCGAGAACGCCGCCACGAGCGGCGGCGCTGCCGGGGCCGGGGGAGCCGCCGGTCCCGGGGGCGGCCGCCCCAAGCGCCGGCTGCGCCTGATCCTGATCGGCAGCGGGCTCGGGCTCACCCTCCTGGCGGGCGGCGGGGCGGCCGCGTACCACTACGGCCTCTTCTCGGGCATAGGCGATCCCGTCTCCTTCGGGAAGTCCCGGACCGCGGCCTCCACCGCCTCCGACACCGATTCCGCACCCGGCGTACGCCTGCCCACCGGGCCGAAGGCCGCGTTCGTCCGGACCTCCCGGCTGCCGGACGGCACCCAGATCGCCAAGACCACCCTGACGGGCAAGAAGTCCGGGTTCACGGGCGACGTCTGGGTGTGGGTGCCGAAGGAGTACGACGATCCGGCGTACGCCGACAGCGCCTTCCCGGTCCTGATCTCCCTGCCCGGCGGCCGCGGCTACCCCACGAACTACTGGGGGACGGGCCCCGGCCTCGGCCTCCAGCAGGCCGTGAGCGACGGGGCGAAGTCCGGGAAGAGCCTGCCCTTCATCCTGGTCATGCCGGTGCACAACGCCGACACCAAGCACCACTTCGACGCCTCGGACATCCCCGGAGAGCCCAAGATGGGCACCTGGATGGTCGAAGACGTACCGGATTTCACGAAGGCCAATTTCCGGACCTTCACCTCCCGCGACGGGTGGGCCTTCATGGGCTCCTCGGCGGGCGGATTCGGCGCCTTCAAGCACGTCCTGAAGTACCCCGACCGCTTCAAGGCGGCCATCGCGAGCGGGGTCGACATCGTCCCCGATTCCCCGCTGTGGAAGGGAAACACGCAGGCCATGGACGAGAACAACCCCGAGAAGCTCGCCGCGAAGCTGATCGCGGCGGGCGGCCCGGACGTCTATGTGAACTTCCAGATCGGCACCGCGGAATCCGGCCGGGAGAAGGTCGAGCGCTTCATGACGGACTACGGCAAGGGTCCCGTGCACACCACGCTGCAGGTGATCCAGGATGGTGAGCACAACGGGAAGTCCTACGTACGCGGGATGAGGGAGGGCGCACTGGAGTGGATCAGCAAGGTGATGTCCGCACCCACCCCGAAGCCCCGGCCGGCCCCGAGCGGCGGCGCGAGCGGCGCCGCCCCGCGGTGAGCACCGGGCTCAAGGGGATCGTCTCGGCCGCCCTCGCAGGGGCCGCCGCGCTGCTCGCCGTGGTCTTCGTCAGCGACTCCGGCGGCTACGAGGAAGGCGGCGCGCTCCCCTTCCCCACCGTCGGCGTCCTCATGGCCAACGGCGAGCACTGGTGCACGGCCAGCGTCGTCGACAGCCCGCAGGGCAACGTCGTCGCCACCGCCGCGCACTGCGTGGCCCCCGCCGGTGAGGACGGGCGGCCGGGCGAGGCCGCGCACGACGGACTGGCCATCGGCGAGCTCGCCTTCGCCCCCGCCTTCTCCGGGGAGGGCTCCGGGCAGCGGCCGCTCGGCGTGTGGAAGGTGCGCTCCGTCCAGGTCGACGAGCGCTGGACGAAGTGGGGCGAGGACACCGCCGACTTCGCCTTCCTCACCGTCGAACCGGACGCGGACGGACGCAGCCTGCAAGAGGTCGTCGGACACGGCGAGGCCCCGAAGCCCGTCTGGACCTCCGGCTACGAGCGGGAGGTGACCGTCGTCGGCTATCCGCAGTCCGAGCACAACCCCGAGAACAAGCCCGTCGCCTGTACGACGCAGAGCCGGCACGACGAGGACGATCCCGCGATGCTCTACATCAACTGCTCGGGGTTCTGGACGGGGACGAGCGGCAGCCCGTGGATCGCCGATCGCGGCGGGCCGGGGCGGCCCGGGCAGCTCATCGGGGTGCTGAGCGGCGGGGACACGGACGTGGACTCCACGGCCGCACTGTTCGACGACCGGGCGAAGGCCCTGTACGAGCGGGCGGCGAAGCCTGCGGGCTGAGGGGCTGAGGGGCTGAGGGGCCGGGGGGCCGGGGGGCCGGGGGCGTCAGGCGCGGCGCTCGGTGCTCACGATCACGCACACCGCCGCCACGACGATCGCGCCACCGAGCAGGATCGGCCAGGTCAGGGCCTCGTCGAGGATGAGCCGGCCCAGGGCGACGGCCACGACCGGATTCACGTAGGCGTACGTGGCCACCAGCGAGAGCGGAGCCGCGCGCAGCAGCCACACGTACGCGGTGAAGCCGACGAGGGACCCGAACAGCACGAGGTAGCCGAGGGCCAGCCAGGACGCGGTGGAGTACGAGGTGAGGTCGAGCCCGTGCTGTTCGCCGCGGCACAGACCGACGAGGATCCCGCCGGTCCCGCCCGCGAGCATCTGGTACGCGCTGCCGGTGAAGGGGTTCGCGGGCAGGGTCAGCTTCGCCGCCGAGAAGGAGCCGAGCGACCAGCACACCGAGCCGGCCAGCACCAGGAGCACCCCGCCGAGCGCGATCTCCCCGCCGAGCCCCGGGCTGGTCAGGACGGCGAGCCCGCCGAGGCCCAGCAGCACCCCGGCCACGGTGCGGGGGGAGGGGCGGTCTCCGGAGCCGGCGCGCAGGACGACCAGCCACATCGGGACGGCGGCCACCAGGAGGGCGGCGAGTCCGGAGGGGATCGAGGTCTCGGCGAGGACGACGAGGCCGTTGCCGCCGAGCACCAGCAGCAGCCCGACCAGGACGGCGGAGCGCACCTGGGCGCCGGTGGCCTTGAGGGCGGCCGGGCCGTCGCGCCAGGCGACGAGGCCGGCCAGGAGGAGACCGGCGGTGATGAAGCGGGCCCCGGCGGAGAGGAACGGGGGCATGGTCTCCACGACGATGCGGATGCCGAGGTAGGTCGAACCCCAGACGACGTAGACGAGGGCGAGGGCGAACCAGACACGGGCCGTTGGGGTGCGCATGAGGCGGAGCCTATGTCGTTGGCCCCTGCACCCATCGAGGGGTCCCCGGACCGGGAAGCTCCGGTCGGCCGACCGCGGTCAGGCCGCCGGCGCCGCCATTCCCGTCTTGGCGCCCGCGCCGCAGAGCGGGACGACCGCGGTGCGCCCCTGGAGGGGGTCGTCGGGTGCGGCGGGCCCGACCGCGGCCCAGCAGGCGGCGGCCGTGGGCTCCACGAAGAGCCCGCGCCGGGCCAGGTCGAGCTGGGCCGCGCGGACCTGCTCGTCGGTGACGGTCAGGAAGGTCCCGCCGGACGCGCGGACGGCCGCCAGGATCTGGCGGGCCCGCGGCGGAGCCGGGATCGCGATCCCCTCGGCCAGGGTGGGGAGTTGGGGGACGGCTTCGGCGTCCTCGGCGCCCGCGTGGAAGGCGGAGGCCAGCGGGGCGACGGCCGCCGACTGGACGGCGATCAGCGTCGGCGGGCGGACCCCGCGGCGGGCCAGCTCCTCCACCGCCAGCGCGGCCCCGAGCAGCAGCGTGCCGTTGCCGACCGGGACGACGATCACCTCGGGCAGGTGGCCGCCCAGCGCCTCCCAGATCTCGTAGACGTACGTCTTGGTGCCGTGCAGGAAGTACGGGTTGAAGACGTGACTGGCGTAGAAGACCCCCGGCAGGTCGGCCGCCTCGCGGGCCGCCACCGCCGCCGCCTCGCGTCCGCCCGGCACCACCGTCACCGTCGCGCCGTGCGCGCGCATCTGCTCCGTCTTCTTCGCCGAGGTGCCCTCCGGCACGAAGACCTCGCAGCTCAGCCCGGCCCGTGCGCAGTAGGCCGCGAAGGCCGTACCGGCGTTGCCGCTGCTGTCGGCCACCACCCGCTGCGGCCCGAGCCGGCGCGCGACCTCCGCGAGCATCACCGCGCCGCGGTCCTTGAACGACAGCGTGGGCATCAGGAAGTCGAGCTTGGCGTGCACCCGCTCGGACAGGGGCACCAGCGGGGTGTTCCCCTCCGCCAGGGTGACGGCGAAGGCCCCGGTGAGCGGCAGTGCGGAGCCGTAGCGCCAGAGCGAGTGGGGCCCGGCCGCGGGATCCAGCACGGCGGCCGGGTCGGGGACGAAGTCGAGGTCCCACGGGCCGCCGCAGACCGGGCAGCACCACGGAGCCGTCCGCGCGTCGGCGCGGGTGCCGTCTTCTGCGCAGACGTAGCCGGGTAGTGCGTGCGTCATGTGCGGTGAGCCTTTGCTCGTTCATGGCCGAGGTATGGCACGGATGTTACGCGTTCGTTGTCCTCTTGTGGTGGGGCGACTCCGTGGGTCAACCTTTCGTCAGCGGCGCATCGTTGGGCCGAATTGATTGTCATGGTCATGGCTAAAAGCCATGCCCTGGCGACGGGCTCGACGGCCGCGCACCCCCCGCAGCGCACCACCTATGAGGAGGACACCTCACATGTCCGCGACGCGTCACACCCGCCGGAAGATCACCGGCATCGGAGCGACCGCCACACTGGCCCTCGCTCTCGGAGCCGCACTCGCGTTACCCGCCTCGGCGGCCCCGCTCGCCCCGCAGGGCGTCATCGAGAACGCCGGCGCGGAGGGCACCATCTCCGGCAGCTACATCGTGACCCTGAACGACTCCGCCGCCCGCTCCACCGCCGACAGCGGCAAGGCCGTGGCCAAGCGGTACGGCGCGAGGATCGACCGGACCTACAGCGCGGCCCTCAACGGCTACTCCATCGAGGTCTCCGAGGCGCAGGCCAAGAAGCTCGCCGCCGACCCGGCCGTCAAGTCGGTCGTGCAGAACCGGGTGTTCACCGTCGACACCACCCAGCCGAACCCGCCGTCCTGGGGCCTGGACCGGATCGACCAGGCGGCCCTGCCGCTGAACCAGAGCTACACCTACCCGGACAAGGCCGGCGAGGGCGTCACGGCGTACATCATCGACACGGGCGTCCGGAAGACCCACCAGGACCTCGGCGGCCGCGCCTCCGACGGCTACGACGCCATCGACAACGACAACACCGCCCAGGACGGCCACGGCCACGGCACGCACGTCGCCGGCACCGTCGCGGGCACCTCGTACGGCGTGGCCAAGAAGGCCAAGATCGTCGGCGTGCGCGTGCTCGACAACAACGGCTCCGGTACGACCGCCCAGGTCGTCGCGGGCATCGACTGGGTGACGCAGAACGCCGTCAAGCCGGCCGTGGCGAACATGTCCCTCGGCGGCAGCGCGGACTCCGCGCTGGACACCGCGGTGCGCAACTCCATAGCCAGCGGCATCACGTACGGGGTCGCGGCGGGCAACGAGTCCACCAACGCCAACACCAAGTCCCCGGCCCGCGTGGCCGAGGCGATCACCGTCGGCGCCACGACCAACACCGACGCCAAGGCGAGCTACTCCAACTACGGCGCGATCCTCGACCTCTTCGCCCCGGGCTCGAACATCACCTCCTCGTGGGGCACCGGCGACACCGCCACGAACACCATCTCCGGCACCTCGATGGCGACCCCGCACGTGGTCGGCGCCGCCGCCCTCTACCTGGCCGCCAACCCGACGGCCACCCCGGCCCAGGTCTCCACGGCCCTGGTGAACGCGGCCACGCCGAACGTCGTGACCAGCCCCGGCACCGGCTCCCCGAACCGGCTGCTCAACATCGGCACCTCCACCACCCCGCCGAACCCGGGCACCCGCTTCGAGAACACCGGCGACTACGCGATCGCCGACAACTCCACCGTCGACTCGCCGATCACCGTCAGCGGGATCTCCGGCAACGCCCCGGCCACGCTGAGCGTTTCGGTCGACATCAAGCACACCTACATCGGTGACCTGAAGGTCGACCTGGTCGCCCCCGACGGCACCCTGTACAACCTGCACAACCGCTCCGGCGGCAGCGCGGACAACATCATCAAGTCCGTCACGGTGAACGCCTCCTCCGAGGTGGCCAACGGCGTGTGGAAGCTCCGGGTCAACGACAACGCGAACATCGACACCGGAAAGATCGACTCCTGGGCGCTCCAGTTCTGACCCTGGCGCGGTAGGGACGCGATGAACCCGGCGGGGGCGGCCGTTTCGACGGCCGCCCCCGCTGCGTACTATTCGCGCATTCGTTCGCCCCCCTCCTGGAGCCCCGTGAGCACCCAGCCCCCGCACCACTGGCCCGCCCCGCCCCCGCAGGGGTACGCGTACGGGCCGCGCCCGCTCAACGGCTTCGCGCTCGCCTCCCTGCTCGTCGGGCTGCTCTGCTTCCCGCCGCTCGGCATCGTCTTCGCGATCGTGGCCCTCGTACAGATCGGGAAGAAGGGCGAACGGGGCAAGGCGCTCGCCGTCTGGGGGCTGGTGGTGTCGCTGGTGATGAGCCTCGCCGCCGTCGTGGCCGTCCCCGTGCTCGGACGGGCCTTGGACAGGCTCGACGAACGGAGCGGCTCCCGGCGTGCGGCGCAGCTCCGCGAGGACGTGGAGGGCACGCTCGTCGACGCCTCCGAACTGCGCGTCGGGCACTGCTTCAACGTCGCCGGCGGTGACCTGCTCGCCGAGGCGCCCCTCGTGTTCCGGATCGACTGCGCCGAGGTCCACGACGCGGAGGTCACCTCCGCGACCTCGATGAGCGAGCAGAGGTTCCCCGGGGTGGAGCAGATGAGGAGCACCGCCGCGAAGGACTGCTGGAGCGCGCAGGACGCGTACGCGATGGACACCTGGGCCCTGCCCGCGTACGCGGAGCTGTACTACTTCGCACCCTCGCGCCGCAGCTGGAGCGACGGGGACCGGCGGATCGTGTGCGTGATCGGCACCCCGGACCGGGACCACCGCGGCAGCCTGCGCAACGACGCGGGCATGCTGACGCCCGAGCAGGTGGCCTTCCTGAAGGTCATGAAGGGGGTGGACGAGGCGATGGGCGAGCAGCCGGACGAAGAGGTGGCCGACGATCTGCTCGGCTACCAGGCCTGGGCGTGGGAGATGGACAAGGCGCTGGGCGCCGAGTCGCGGTTCCTGGACACGGTGAAGGGGCGGCCGGAGCTGGCCGGTCCGGCCGGGGTGCAGCGGGAGCGGCTGGAGGTCGCACGGCTCGCGTGGCAGCAGGCGGAGCGGGCGAAGACCGAGGACGCGTTCCTGGACGCGTGGGACCGGGCGACCGCCGCGCTGCCGGTCGAGCTGGAGAAGGCGCTGCGCGGGGCGTACGGGCTGTCGACGACGGTTCCCGACTGGCTGGCGGGATCAGAGGGGGACGAGGGCGACGAGGGGGGCGGGTCGGGCCCGCCGGGCACCTCGCCCGGTCCCGCGCGGAGCCCTTCCCGGGAGTCCGCGTAACGCGTGTGACGCGTGGGTTTGAGTGACCTGCCTTCATCACTTCGGGTGAAACTCTGGCCCTTGCTTGCGATGGACAACCCTCGGTTGCCAGGGTGTAGCTGTCTGTCAACCTGATGGGAGTGGCCTGTGACTTTCGGCGAGCAGCCGGCCTATCTGCGCGTCGCCGGGGATCTGCGACGGAAGATCGTCGATGGGTCCCTGCCTCCGCACGCCCGGCTCCCTTCGCAGGCCCGGATCCGTGAGGAGTACGGGGTCTCCGACACGGTGGCCCTGGAGGCGCGCAAGGTCCTGATGGCGGAGGGCCTGGTCGAGGGCCGGTCCGGATCCGGCACGTACGTGCGAGAGCAACCCGTCCCGCGGCGCGTCGCCCGCTCCGGCTACCGCACCGGCGGGGTCTCGACCCCCTTCCGGCAGGAGCAGGCGGAGGTGGGCGCGCGCGGCACCTGGGACTCCAACAGCGAACAGGCCGCCGCCCCGGCCGACATCGCGAAGCGGCTCGGCATCGAGCCGGGCGAGCGGGTGATGCGGACGCGGTACGTCTACCGCGACGCGGGCGAGGCGATGATGCTGTCGACCTCCTGGGAGCCGCTGAGGGTGACCGGGCGGACGCCGGTGATGCTGCCGGAGGAGGGGCCGCTCGGGGGCGCGGGGGTCGTCGACCGGATGGCGGCGATCGACGTGGTCGTCGACAACGTGGTGGAGGAGGTCGGGGCGCGGCCGGGCCTGGCGGAGGAGAGCATGCTGCTCGGCGGGGTGCCGGGGCACGTGGTGCTGGTGATCGGGCGCACCTACTTCGCGTCCGGCCGCGCCGTGGAAACCGCGGACGTCATCGTCCCGGCCGACCGCTACCGCCTGGCGTACCACCTGCCGGTGAGGTAAACCCGGGGGGCGTGCCGGGCCCTGGGCGGGCGGCGGCCCCGGGGATGCGCTGACCTGCGCCCCGTGCGGCGCCGCTGCCGGGGAC
Organism: Streptomyces sp. NPDC058289; assembly: GCF_042880975.1. Taxonomy (NCBI): domain Bacteria; kingdom Bacillati; phylum Actinomycetota; class Actinomycetes; order Kitasatosporales; family Streptomycetaceae; genus Streptomyces; species Streptomyces sp. NPDC058289. The sequence continues at coordinate 246 of NZ_JBHVYI010000040.1, read as the reverse complement.
CAGCCCCCGGACCCCCGCTCCTCAAACGCCGGAGGGGCTGGATTCTGGCCGGCCTCGGCCCGTACGGTCGCGCAGCTCAGCCCTTCGCCCGGCGCGGGCCATCAGCCCGATCCAGCCCCTCCGGCGTTTGAGGAGCGGGGGGGGGCGGGGGGCGGGGGCCGGCCCCCGCCACCGCGGCGAGCCCGGACGCAACGGCGGAGCCCCCCCCACCCGACAGCGGCCCCGGGGGGCGCGGGGGGTAACCCC
>NZ_JBHVYI010000039.1:61229-73628 GCF_042880975.1 Streptomyces sp. NPDC058289 | reverse complement strand
TGACCCAGCCGCTACCGACGTCATCACCGTCGGGGTCGAAGACGAGACGGTCGGGCCCCCCGCTACGGACGGCAACACCGTGGGCGGCACCGGGGACGCCGCGGCGGCGGACGACGGAAACGTGGAACCCGAGGCACCCGACGGCAGCACCGTCGGGATCGACGGCAGGACGGTCGGGTCCTCCGCTACGGACGGCAACACCGTCGGGGTCGAAGACGAGACGGCCGGGTCCCCCGCTACGGACGGCAACACCGTGGGCGGCACCGGGGACACCGTGGCGGCGGACGACGGGAGGGGCGGGCCCAGGGTGTTGGGCGGGAGGGGTGGGCCCGGGGTGTTGGGCGGGCCCGAGACACCCGGTGGGAGGGGCGAGCCCGGGACGCTGGGCGGGAGGGGCGGGCCCGGGGCGCCCGGTGGGAGGGGCGGGCCCGGGGTGTTGGGCGGGAGGGTGTTCGTGGGGGGTGGGGGCGGGAAGGGGGATGAGGGGTGGAGGGGGTCCGGCATGGGGGTCCTTAGCGGCGGGTGGCGGCGGGGATGGCGTCGGCGAGGCGGTCGAGGACGGCCGCGGCCTGTTCGTCGGTCAGGGTGAGAGGAGGGAGGAGGCGGACGACGCTGGAGTGGCGGCCGCCGAGTTCGACGATCAGGCCGCGGTCCAGACAGGCCTGGCGGACGGCCACGGCGAGGTCGGGCGAGGCTTCCCCCGTGTCGGGGTCGGCCAGTTCGACGCCGATCATCAGCCCGCGGCCCCGTACGTCCGCCACGCACGGGTGCGCCGGGATCAAGCCGCGCAGGGAGGTGAGCATGCGCTCGCCCAGGGTCCGCGCGCGCTCCGCGAGGCCGTTCTCCCGGACGTAGGCCAGCGTCGCGGTGCCCGCCGCCATGGCGAGCTGGTTGCCGCGGAAGGTGCCGGCGTGGGCGCCGGGGGCCCACTGGTCCAGCTCCGCCCGGTACACGATCACCGCGAGCGGCAGGCTGCCCCCGATGGCTTTGGAGAGCACCATCACGTCGGGGACGACCCCCGCGTGGTCGACCCCCCAGAAGGCCCCGGTGCGCCCGACCCCGGTCTGGACCTCGTCGGCGATCAGCGGAATCCCCCGCTCCGCCGTGATCTCCCGCATGCTGCGCAGCCAGGCGTCGGGGGCGGGGTGGACCCCGCCCTCTCCCTGGACGGGTTCGACGATCATCCCGGCGGGCGCGGTCACCCCGCTCTTGGGGTCGTCCAGCAGGTTCCGCGTCCAACGGGCCGACAGCTCCGCCCCCTCGGCCCCGCCGACCCCGAACGGGCAGCTGCGGTCCTGCGGATACGGCAGCCGGGTCACCCGTACGTCCGCGGCCCCGCCGGAGACGGCCAGCGCCCCCGCCGTCATGCCGTGGTAGGCCCCCGTGAAGGCGAGCAGACCCGACCGGCCGGTCGCGGTGCGGACGAGGGTGAGCGCGGCTTCCACCGCGTCCGTCCCGGCCGGTCCGCAGAACTGGATGCGGGCGTCCGCGGCCAGCTCCGCCGGCAGGTTGGCGAACAGCTCGGTGGTGAAGGCGTCCTTGACCGGGGTCGCGAGGTCCAGCACGTGCAGCGGGGCCCCCGAGTCGAGGACCCCGCGGATGGCTTCGAGCACCACCGGGTGGTTGTGGCCCAGGGCGAGGGTCCCGGCGCCGGAGAGGCAGTCGAGGTAGCGGCGTCCGTCCGCCCCCTCGATGGTCAACCCTCGTGCGCGCACGGGCACGATGGGCAGGGAGCGCGCGTACGTCCGTGCTGCGGACTCCCGTTGCGCCTGCCTGCGCAGGATCCCCTCCGCCGCGGCCGGCCCCGGAGCGGTATCCACATCCGAAGCCACGCCCGAAGCCACGCCCGACCCCGGACCCGCGAAGTGTCCCTCCTCCGCAACCCTGTTCGCCTGCGCCGGGACCTGCTCCCCGGCCGTGGCCTGCTCGCCCGTCCAAGCCGTCAAAGGCACGAGTGTCGCTCCTCCCGCACGGTTGCCCTACCGGGGTGCGCTTCGAACACGCACGCTGTACCCCCGTCCCCCGTACGTACCAACGACGGTGGCGGCGACGGATCACGGGTGGGCCCAAGATCCTTGCCCGCCTCAAGATCCTCGTCCGGCCTCAAGATCCTTGCCTGCCTTAAGATCCTCGCCCTGCCCCGAGATCCTCGTCCGGCCCAAGATCCTTGCCCGGCCGGGATCCTCGTCCGGCCCGGGATCCCTTTCCGGCCCGCGGGAACCGGTGCCCCGGGCTGTGCCGTCCCCCACGGCAGCGGCATAGTGGGGTGCTGCAACCCAGGCGCCCGCCTACCCAGGCACCGTCCCGAACCAAGAACCATCCAGGGGGATTCACGACATGCGACCGATCCGACCGGTCACCGCGATCCTGTGCTCGGCCGCGCTCGCCCTGACCGCCGCGGCGTGCGGGCCCGGCGACGGTGAGACCGACGCCAAGCCGACCGTGGCGGCGAGCCTGCCCACCAGCCTGGACGGGGTGAAGATCCCGGACGGGCTCAAGGACAAGCTCAAGGAGCACGGCATAGACCTGGAGAAGTGGAAGGGGGGTGAGTGGAAGAACTGGAAGAAGGAGGACTGGCTCCGCGAGGCGGGCGACTACATCAACCCGATCATCGAGGACCTCTGGGACCCGGACCGGATGCGCGACGCCGCCAAGACGCCGCAGCCCCCCGCCGTCGACCCCGATGCGGGCAAGGACCAGGGCGTCACCGACCCGGCCCCGGCTCCGGTGGCCGCCAAGGCCGCGACCCCGCCCTACCACCAGAGCGTCCCCGCCTCCGGCAAGGTCTTCTTCGACGGCCCCGAGGGATCGATGGTCTGCTCGGCGACCGTGGTCAAGGACCCGGCGCACCCCGGCAAGTCCAACATGGTCTGGACGGCCGGCCACTGCGTGCACGCGGGCAAGTCCGGCGGCTGGTACCGCAACATCGCCTTCGTCCCGTCGTACAACAACGGCGGCAAGGCCGCGGCCGCGCTCAAGGGTGCGCCCCGCGAGGAAGTGGCCCCGTACGGCGTGTGGTGGAGCGACTGGGCGCAGACCTCCGACCAGTGGATCGCGACCGGCGGTCCGACCGGCGGCGCGGGTGCCCCGTACGACTTCGCGGTGCTGCACGTGACCCCGGAGAAGGGTGGCGGCAAGTCGCTGGAGGAGACGGTCGGTACGGCGCTCCCGGTGGAGTTCAACGCCCCGGCCGCGCCCAAGATCACGAAGATGACGGCCACCGGCTACCCGGCGGCGGCTCCGTTCGACGGCCAGAAGACCTTCCAGTGCGCCGACAAGCCGGGCCGGCTGTCGCTGAACGCGACCGACCCCACGATGTACCGCATCGGCTGCACGATGACCGGCGGTTCCTCGGGCGGCGGCTGGGTCGCGGCGGGTGCCGACGGCAAGCCCGCGCTGGTGTCGAACACCTCCATCGGTCCTGCCAAGGCGGGCTGGCTGGCCGGGCCCCGGCTGGGTCCGGAGGCGAAGGGCGTCTTCGACGCGGTGAGCGGCAAGTTCAAGTAACCTCGCCCACGCACCACGTGACCGCATGACCGAGGGCCCCCGCACCAGCGGGGGCCCTCGGTCATGCACGGCGTGGCCCGGGGGCCGCCGCGTCAGTGCTTGGCGAGCACGTACGGAGCGAACTCCGCCGCCAGTTCCGCGTGCACCCGCGCCTTGAGCAGGGTGCCCTCCGCCGTGTGCTCCTCGGAGATCACCTCGCCCTCGGCGTGTGCCCGGGCGACCAGACCGCCGCGCGTGTAAGGCACCACGGCCTCGATCTCGATCGCCGGCCGCGGCAGCTCGGCGTCGATGAGCGCGAGGAGTTCCTCCATGCCCTGACCCGTGCGCGCCGAGACGGCGATGGAGCGCTTCTCGATCCGCAGCAGGCGCTGGAGCACCAGCGGGTCGGCCGCGTCCGCCTTGTTGATCACCACGATCTCGGGCACCTTGACGGCGCCGACCTCGCGGATGACCTCGCGGACCGCCGCCAGCTGCTCCTCCGGCGCCGGGTGCGAGCCGTCCACGATGTGCAGGATGAGGTCGGAGTCGCCGACCTCCTCCATCGTGGAGCGGAACGCCTCGACGAGGTGGTGGGGCAGGTGCCGGACGAAGCCGACCGTGTCGGCCAGGGTGTAGATCCGGCCTGACGGGGTCTCGGCCCGGCGCACGGTCGGGTCGAGGGTGGCGAACAGTGCGTTCTCCACCAGGACGCCCGCGCCCGTGAGGCGGTTGAGCAGCGAGGACTTGCCGGCGTTGGTGTATCCGGCGATGGCGACCGAGGGCACCTTGTTGCGGCGCCGTTCCTGCCGCTTGATGTCGCGGCCGGTCTTCATCTCCGCGATCTCCCGGCGCATCTTCGCCATCTTCTCGCGGATCCGGCGCCGGTCGGTCTCGATCTTGGTCTCACCAGGGCCGCGGGTTGCCATGCCGCCACCGCCGCCGCCACCCATCTGCCGGGACAGCGAGGCACCCCAGCCGCGCAGTCGCGGCAGCATGTACTGCATCTGCGCGAGTGCGACCTGCGCCTTGCCCTCTCGGGACTTGGCGTGCTGGGCGAAGATGTCGAGGATGAGCGCGGTCCGGTCGACCACCTTCACCTTGACGACGTCTTCGAGGGCGATGAGCTGGCCGGGGCTGAGCTCACCGTCGCAGACGACGGTGTCGGCGCCGCTCTCCATCACGATGTCGCGCAGCTCGCGCGCCTTGCCGGAACCGATGAAGGTGGCCGGGTCGGGCTTGTCGCGGCGCTGGATCACTCCGTCGAGTACGAGCGCGCCCGCCGTCTCGGCGAGGGCGGCGAGCTCCGCGAGGGAGTTGTCCGCGTCCTGCACCGTGCCGGAGGTCCATACGCCGACGAGGACGACCCGCTCCAAGCGGAGCTGGCGGTATTCGACCTCGGTGACGTCTTCGAGCTCGGTGGAGAGGCCGACCACACGGCGCAGGGCCGCGCGCTCGGAGCGCTCGTACTGGGCGCCGTCCCGGTCTCCGTCGATCTCGTGGCTCCAGGCGACGTCCTCTTCCATCAGGGCGTCGGCCCGAAGGCTCTCGGTGAAGCTCTGCGGATCCGGCGCACCCTGTGCGCCGTCCCGCGCGTCCTGGGAAGGGGAAGAAGAGGAGGTCATTGGATCCTTACGTCGTTTTCGAATGCGTCCGCGTCAGGCGAAGCGGAGCCAAGGCCAAAGCTACTCCCGCGCGTGACACAACACTGTCACGTCCAACGTGTGAAACTCCCCGGAGATTCCCCCGGAGATGCCCCGGAGCACCCCGCGATCCCCCGGAGCATCCCGCGGAACGGCCTCGTCGATGGTGGCATGCCCGTTCCGTACGCGTCACACGCTTTTCGGGGCGCTCCACTCCGGGTGCCCCGGCATCGCCGGCGTCTTCTTCCCGTACAGCCACGGCTTCAGGAACGCCGCCAGGTCCCGGCCCGCCTCCTGCGAGGCCAGCCGTACGAAGTCCTCCGTGCCCGCGACCCCGTCCCGGTGCTCCCCCACCCAGCGCCGCTCCACCCGGTCGAAGGCCTTGGCCCCGATCTCCTGCCGCAGCGCGTAAAGGATCAGCGCGGCCCCGTCGTAGACCGCCGGCCGGAACAGCCCGATCTTCTCGCCCGGGGCGGCCGGCTTGGGCGCGGCCGGGGGGCCGCCCGCCGCCCGCCACTGGTCGGAGCGCTGGTACGCCTCGCGCATCCGCCGCTCCAGGGAGTACTTTCCGAGGCCGTCCGCGTACAGGGCTTCGTACCAGGTGGCGTGGCCCTCGTTGAGCCACAAGTCGGACCAGGTGCGCGGGCTGACGCTGTCGCCGAACCACTGGTGGGCCAGCTCGTGGACCATCACGGACTCGACGTACCACTCGGGGTATCCGCCGCTGCCCGCGAACAGTGCGCTCTCGAACAGCGACAGGGTCTGCGTCTCCAGCTCGAAGCCGGTACGGGCCTTCGCGATCAGCACGCCGTAGTTCTCGAAGGGGTAGCGGCCGACGCGTGCCTCCATCCACTCGATGTGCCCGGCGGTCTTCTTCAGCCAGGGCTCCAGCCGTTCCCGGTCCGCCGCGGGGACCACGTCGCGCAGCGGGAGTCCGTGCGGCCCGGTGCGGTGGATCACGGCCGAGTCGCCGATCGAGACCTGAGCGAGCTCGGTGGCCATCGGGTGCAGCGTCCGGTACGTCCACGTGGTCGCGGCGCCCGCCCAGCGGGCCGGCAGCGCGCCCGGCACCCCGTTGGCCACGGCGGTCTTCCCGGCCGGCGCGCTCACCCGGAAGGTGAAGTACGCCTTGTCGGCGGGGTGGTCGTTGCACGGGAAGACCCGGTGCGCGGCGTCGGCCTGGTTCGCCATGGCCAGCCCGTCGTCGGTCACCACCCAGCCGCCGTCGCCGCGGCCGCGCGGGTCGCTCGTGTGCCGGACGGTGATGTGGAGGGGCAGGTTCGGCTCCACGGGCCGGGCGGGGGTCAGCACGAGGTCCTCGCCGACGTATCCGAAGCCGGCGGGTTCCCCGTTGACCTCGGCGGAGGCCACTTTCCCGTGGGTGAAGTCGAGGTTGACGGTTTCGAGCCGGGCGAGGCTGCGGGCGTCGATGACGGTGACCGCATCGAGGGGGGTGTTGTTGTCCTTGTAGGCGAAGGACAGGTCGTACGAGAGCACGTCGTACCCGGGGTTCCCGAGCTCGGGGAACAGCGCGTCGCCGATGCCGAGCGCCTTGGGCGGGGGCACGACGGCGGCGACGAGGGTGAGGGAGGCCGCGGCCAGCAGGGCGGCGCGCAGGCGCGGGGAGGTGAGCTGCATCCCCCACCGCTTATCAGCGCCCGCCACGCGCCTGCGAACGGCGCGCGACGGCTCCACCCGAAAGGGGTCGGGTCACCTACGCCCGGCTGACGTCGTAGACCCCCGGCACGTCCCGCATGGCCCGCATCAGCGCCGGGAGGCCCGTCGCGTCGGGGAGCTGCAGGGTGTAGCTGTGCCGGACCCGCTGTTCGACCGGCGGCTCCACGGTCGCGGAGACCACCTCGACCCCCTCGCGGGCGATGGCCTCGGTCAGATCGGCCAGCAGGTGGGGGCGGCCGAACGATTCGGCGAGCAGGGTGACCCGGCAGTCCGCGGTCGCCCGCCAGTGCACGGCGATGGGGGTCCGCCCCACCGCCCGCATCTGGGCCACGGTCGCGCAGTGGACCCGGTGCACGGTGACGGCCCCGCCCCGTACGACGAACCCTTCGACGGCGTCCGGCGGGACCGGGGTGCAGCACCCCGCGAGCCGCACGGTGGCGTCGGGCAGGTCGGCCACGGCGTTGCCCCCGCCGCTACGGAGGCCGATCACCGACAGCGGCGGCCTGGGTGCGGCGTCGGCGGGCCGGGTCCCGTCGGGGTGGGACTCCAGCCAGCTGCTGACGGCGATCCGGGCGGCCGGGGTCTTGGCGTGGTCCAGCCAGTCGGCGGTGGGCCCCGAGGAGGCGTCGTGCGCGAGCAGGAGCTGGACGGTGTCCCCGTCGGAGAGCCGGGAGGACAGGGAGGTCAGGCGCCCGTTGACCCGGGCGCCGATACAGCCGTGGGCCGCCTCGCCGTACTGCGCGTAGGCGGCGTCGATACAGCTGGCGCCGGCCGGCAGGCCCAGAGTGCCCCCGTCGGCCCGGAACACGGTGATCTCGCGGTCCTGGGCCAGCTCCGAGCGCAGGACGTCCCAGAAGGTGTCGGGGTCGGGCGCCGACTGCTGCCAGTCGAGCAGCCGCGACAGCCAGCCGGGCCGGGTCGGGTCGACCCGCTCCTCCTCGCAGTCGGCCGCCGCGATCTGGTCGGCGGGCTCGGCCTGCTGCGGGGAGGTGTACGGATTGCCGAGCGCGACCACGCCCGCCTCGGCGACCCGGTGCATCTGCCGGGTCCGGACGATGACCTCGGCGACGTACCCCTCCTGCGTGGCGAAGGCGGTGTGCAGGGACTGGTAGAGGTTGAACTTCGGGGAGGCGATGAAGTCCTTGAACTCGGAGATGACCGGGGTGAAGCAGGTGTGCAGCTCCCCCAGCACGGCATAGCAGTCCGCGTTCTCTCCTACGAGGACCAGCAGACGGCCGAAGTCGGAGCCGCGCAGCTCCCCGCGCTTGAGGGAGATCCGGTGCACGGAGACGAAGTGCCGGGGCCGCACCACCACCTCGGCGGCGATGCCCGCCTCGCGCAGGACGGCCCGTACCGAGTCGGCGATGGCGGGCAGCGGGTCGCGCTCCCCCGCGTGGGCCGCGATGAGGGCGCGGGTGTGCTCGTACTCCTCGGGGTGCAGGATCGCGAAGACGAGGTCCTCGAGCTCGGTCTTCAGGGCCTGCACGCCGAGCCGTTCGGCGAGCGGGATGAGCACGTCGCGGGTGACCTTGGCGATGCGTGCCTGTTTCTCGGGCCGCATCACCCCGAGGGTGCGCATGTTGTGCAGCCGGTCGGCGAGTTTGATGGACATCACGCGGACGTCGTTGCCGGTGGCGACGAGCATCTTGCGGAAGGTCTCGGGCTCGGCGGCGGCGCCGTAGTCGATCTTCTCGACCTTGGTGACCCCGTCGACGATGAAGCAGACCTCGTCGCCGAACTCCTCGCGGACCTGATCGAGGGTCACGTCGGTGTCCTCGACGGTGTCGTGGAGGAGCGAGGCCGTCAGGGTCGTGGTTTCGGCGCCCAGTTCGGCCAGGATGAGCGTGACGGCGAGCGGATGTGTGATGTACGGCTCACCGCTCTTGCGCATCTGGCCGCGGTGCGAGGTCTCGGCGAGCAGGTACGCACGGCGCAGCAGGGACAGGTCCGCGTCGGGGTGATGGGCGCGGTGCGCTTCGGCGACATGACCGATGGCGTCCGGCAGCCGGTCCCGGGGCGTGGGACCGAGCAGCGCAGCGCGTCCGAGTCGTCGCAGGTCAAGCCTGGTCCGGCCGCGTCTGCGAAGTTCGGGGAGCGCTTCGGGACGTGCTTCGGGGTTCGTGGCCTCTGCACTCATGGGCACCTCCGACGGCTTCGACCGGCGGTGGTGGGCATGGGGTGCGCCCGCAGGGCCGGTGCCTGATGCTACCGACCCCACCACGTGGCGCAGTCCACCTCTCGCTCAGCGTGAAACGGATCACCCATTAGAGGGAAGCTTCAGGCGAAAGCCGTTTCGGTGAGCCAGGCGGGATCGAACTCGCCCTCGGCCACGATCACGGCGGGTCCGGTCATCTCGATCCGCCCGTCGGGGTGCTCGGTGATGACCAGGGTGCCGCCGGGCAGATCGACGGTGTACGTGGCGGGCGCGCCGGTGACGGCCGGGTCGACGCCGTCGCGGCGGATGGCGGCCACGGCGACCGCGCAGGCGCCGGTGCCGCAGGAGCGGGTTTCGCCGGAGCCGCGCTCGTGGACGCGCATGGCGACGTGGCGGGGGCCGCGGTCGACGACGAACTCGACGTTGACGCCCGTCGGGTAGGCGGACGCCGGGCTGTACGGAGGCGGGTCCAGCAGCTTCCCGGCGTCGTCCAGGCTGTCGACGAAGGCCACCGCGTGCGGGTTCCCCATGTTGACGTTGCGCGCGGGCCAGGAGCGGTCGCCGACGGAGACGGTGACCTCGCCCTCGGGCAGTTCGGCGCGGCCCATGGAGACGGTCACGTCACCGGTCTTGTCGAGGTGCACCCGCTTGACTCCGCCGCGCGTGGCGACGGCCAGGTCGCCCGGCTCCACGTGCCCGGCGTACTGGAGGTAGCGGGCGAAGACGCGGACGCCGTTGCCGCACATCTCGGCGATGGAGCCGTCGCTGTTGCGGTAGTCCATGAACCACTCGGCCTCGTCGGCCAGGTGCGCCGCCTCGGGGTGCGCGGCGGAGCGCACGACGTGCAGCACGCCGTCGGCGCCGATCCCGGCCCTCCGGTCGCACAGCCGCGCGACGGCGGAGGCCGGCAGCTCGATGGCGTTGTCCGGGTCCGGGACGATCACGAAGTCGTTCTCGGTGCCGTGGCCCTTGAGGAAGGAGAGGCTGGTCTGCGTCACCCGCCCATGGTACCGAGCCCGCGCCTGGTGGAGCCGGGCCGCCCCGCTAGCGGAGCCGGGCCACCCGGTACACCGCGAGCGCCACGACACCCAGCGCAACCAGTGCGTACAGCAGGGCGAGGCGCCAGTCGGGCCGCTGCCCCGAGCCGCGGGCCGGGAGCCCCGGCAGGGCGTAGCCCACGCGGCGCGCGGCCATCATGCCCCAGCCGCCCGCGCAGCAGCTGATGAGGAATCCGAGCATGGCGACGACCGCTCCGCCGTCGCCGAACTCGAAGGCGAGGGGGAAGGCGAACATCAGGGATCCGGCCGCGGCCAGCATGACGATGGGGGCGATCTGCCACAGCCTCAGCCTGCGCTGCGGGCGCAGTTCCACCTCGAACGCGGGGGCGGCGGCGGCCTCCGCCTCGGCGGAGTCCGGCGCGTCCGGGCCGTCGGGGGTCAGCCGCGCGGGGTCCGCGGGCAGTCCGAGGCCGTCGGCGTCCGCGGGCAGTGCGAGGGCGTCGGCGCCCACCGGCGCTCCGTCGAGCAGGCCGTCGCCGTCGGCGAGGGCGCTGTGAAGCATCGGGTCCGTTTCCCGTCGGGTGTCGTCCCGACCGGTGTCACGAGGGCCGGCCTCCATCGCCACGCGCCCTCCCCACTTGGACTTCGTACGCCGCCGTTCACCGCCGGTGACGGCACCGGCGGAAGTTTGATGATGGCACGCCGTCAGGCCCCGGACGGGCGTGCGGGGCGTCCCGATGCCATCACGTGATCAGGCTGTGACCGCTCGTTCGACCAACGACTGCGCGAGTCCGGCGAGTTCTCCGCGGTCCTCGGCTGCCCCGCTGAGCCAGTGCACCCTCGGGTCGCGGCGGAACCAGGAGTCCTGCCGGCGGGCGAACCGCTTGGTGGCGCGGACCGTTTCGGCGCGCGCTTCCTCCTCCGTGCACTCCCCGGCGAGGGCGGCCAGCACCTGCTGGTAGCCGAGTGCCCTGGAGGCGGTGATTCCGCCCCGCAGGCCCGCGGCCTCCAGGGTGCGGACCTCGTCCACCAGCCCCGCTTCCCACATCCGGTCGACGCGCAGCGCGATCCGCTCGTCGAGCTCGGGCCGGGCCACGTCCACGCCGATCTGGACCGTGTCGTAGACGGACTCGTGGCCGGGCAGGTTGGCGGTGAACGGCCGCCCGGTGATCTCGATGACCTCCAGCGCCCGCACGATGCGGCGGCCGTTGCTGGGCAGGATGGCCTGCGCGGCGGCCGGGTCGGCGGCGGCGAGCCGGGCGTGCAGGGCGCCGGGGCCGCGCAGGGTGACCTCGGCCTCCAGCCGGGCCCGGACCTCCGGGTCGGTGCCGGGGAACTCCATGGCGTCGAGCGCGCCGCGCACGTAGAGCCCGGAACCGCCGACGAGGACCGGCGTACGGCCCTGGGCGAGCAGTTTGTCGATCTCGGCGCGGGCGAGGCGCTGGTACTCGGCGACGCTCGCCGTCTCGGTGACGTCCCAGATGTCGAGGAGGTGGTGCGGGACCCCTCCGCGCTCCTCGGTCGTCAGTTTGGCGGTACCGATGTCCATCCCCCGGTACAGCTGCATCGAGTCGGCGTTGACGACTTCGCCGTCGAAATGACGGGCCAGGGCTACGCCCAGATCGGACTTTCCGGCTGCGGTGGGTCCTACGACGGCGATGACCCGCGGGGCGGGGGCTGCTTTCCTCACCGCACCAGTCTCGCAGCCCCTCGTCAAGGCGCTGCCATGTACCCGATCGAGCTACGTGACGCGACCGGGCCGGGGTCGTTGCCTTGGCGGGGTTCCGGCCGGGCGCGCGCCTGCCGTGCGGCGGCCCGTCCACGGCGGAACTTCACTCACACGAGTAACGTTATAGGAGTAGACATGGGCATTTTGGACCGGCTTCTCGGCCGCAAGACCCAGGCGACGACCGAAGAGGCCGTTTCCGCGGATCTGACGGTGGAGTCCGCGACGGCCGACGAGGCCGGGACCGAGCAGGCTGTGGCGGAGGAGAGCGCGGCGGTGGAAGCCGTCGACATCCCGAAGCAGCAGTCGGCGGAGGCCACCGCGGACAGCGAGGCCGCAGAGGGTGCCCGTACGTAGCCTCGCTATTGGAAGGTGACCCATGGGCCTGCTGGACAATCTGAAGGCCAAGCTCGCGCCCGCCAAGGACAAGGTCGGCGACCTCGCTGCACAGCACGAGGGCAAGATCGCCCAGAATCTGGAGAAGGTGGCCAAGGCCGTCGACTCCAAGACCAAGGGCAAGTACAGCGGCCAGATCTCTAGCGGCGCGGACAAGGCGAAGGACGCCCTGGGCAAGATCGCGCACAAGGACGCACCCGGCGGGCCGACGCCGCCGGCCGCTTCCTGACGCGGTCCCGGAATGGCGGAAGGGGGGGGGGGGCCCACCCGGGGCCGCCCCCCCCACCGCCCGCCCAAACAGGCCCCCCCCCGGCCCCCCGC